>JAITAP010000131.1 GCA_031284065.1 Prevotellaceae bacterium | reverse complement strand
GGAATGTGTCCAAAAATATTTCGGAGCCATTCCTACGGAATGTCGGGTTTGGTGGCAGGGATGCTTTTCTACCGAGCGTTCCATCCCTAACGGGATGGCGCTTGAGAATTTTGAATGACATTGTTGCAACAAAGTCATTTCAATGTATAAAACAATTAATGAATAACGAAATAGTAAGCCAATGGAAAAAATTACCGAATACCTAATCCAGCCTACCGTTAACGAGGCAGGGGTTGTTAGGGCATGGGAAGAGCGTATCATGCTGCCTACCTATGAAACAGGGGAGGAAGAAAAAAATCCGATATTTCTTGAAAAGCGCGTATATCAGGGAAGCTCCGGCGCGGTTTACCCCTACCCGGTGGTGGAAAAAATATCCGACAAAAAAGTTGACAAGCCGTACAGAGCCTTGTTTCTCGAAAACGAATACCTTAAAATCATGATACTGCCCGAGCTGGGCGGGCGCGTGCATCTGGCGTACGATAAGGTGAAAAAGCGCCATTTTGTTTACTACAATCAGGTTGTTAAGCCTGCGCTGGTGGGGCTGACAGGCCCTTGGATTTCGGGCGGAATTGAGTTTAACTGGCCGCAGCACCACCGGCCGAGTACTTTTCTCCCCACCGACTGCGCTGTTGAGGAGTATGCAGACGGAAGCAAAACCGTTTGGTGCAGCGAGGTAGAGCGGATGTTCCGGACAAAGGGAATGCAGGGCTTTACCCTCTACCCGGGCAAAGCGTACCTGGAAATAAAAGTAAAAATCTACAACCGCACCCCTTTTCCGCAAACATTCCTTTGGTGGGCTAATCCTGCGGTGGTGGTGCACGGCGATTATCACTCCGTATTTCCGCCGGATGTATATGCGGTGTTTGACCACGGAAAGCGCGACGTTTCGAGCTTCCCGATTGCAACGGGAACGTACTACAAGCAGGACTATTCGGCAGGAGTGGACATATCCAAGTACAAAAATATTCCGGTGCCGACTTCCTACATGGCAATAAATTCCAAATTTGATTTCGTTGGGGGGTACGACGAGCGCGCACAAGGCGGCTTGCTGCACGTTGCCGACCACCATGTTTCGCCCGGCAAAAAGCAGTGGACGTGGGGGTGCGGGGATTTCGGGAGAGCTTGGGACCGAAACCTGACCGACGAAGACGGGCCTTACATTGAGCTGATGACGGGCGTTTACGCGGACAACCAACCCGATTTCAGCTGGCTGCAACCTTGCGAAGAAAAATCGTGGACGCAGTATTTTATGCCGTACGCGGAGGTGGGGTATGTGAAAAATGCAAGCAAGGACGCCATCGTGAACGTTGAGGTAAAAAATTCGGTTGCCAATATAATTCTTTACACCACCGCCGCGCGTAAGAACTTGCGGCTGCTCCTGAAAAATTCGGAGGGAAAACTTTTGCTCGACAGCACAATCAACACCTCTCCGGCGCAGCCTTACAAAGCCTCTCTGAAAACCGGAACCCTGCTTCCGGAGGATTTGACTTTTGAGCTCTACGCTGAGGATGGGACGCTCATGCTTTGCTACCGGGCAGACAAGCCGGAAATAAAGCCTGCGCCCGACCCTGCGCGCGCCGCAAAAAAACCGGAAGAAATAGCCTCAATCGAGCAGCTCTACCTGACGGGGCTGCATCTGGAGCAATACCGCCACGCTACCTACAATCCGGACGATTACTACCTCGAAGCGCTGCGAAGAGAGCCGACGGACATTCGCTGCAACAATGCAATGGGCTTGTTGCTCATGCGCAGGGGGCAGCTTGCAAAGGCAGAACCCTACTTCGCAAAAGCAATTGCAACGCAAAAGGAGCGAAATCCGAATCCTTACGACGGAGAGCCGCACTATAATCTGGGCTGGTGCTTAAAGATGCAGGGAAGGCCGGACGAGGCTTACGACGCGCTCTTTAAGGCAACGTGGAACGCTGCATGGCAGGATGCAGGGTATTTTGCGCTGGCGCAGCTTGACGTCGCAAAAAAACGCTGGGGAGAGGCGCTCGACCGGGTAGAGCGCGGGCTGATACGAAACTGGCACAACCACAAGGCGCGGCACCTGAAAACAGCCATACTACGAAAGCTGGGGAGAACGGACGAAGCCTTGCAGCTGGCGGCCTGCTCGCTGGAGATTGACAAGTTTAACATGGGCTGCCTTTTTGAGAAATATCTGCTCACCGGCAGCGAGGCGGACTTTCAGTACTTTCTTTCGTCCATGCGCGGCGCTGTGCACACGTATATCGAGTATGCTCTGGACTACGCGGCGGCAGGGCTTTACGAAGAGGCTGCGCAGCTTTTGTCCTGCGCCGTCGCAGGCTCCGGTCCTGCGTACCCGATGGCGTACTACGCGCTGGGATACTTCGCCTCGCGCTGCGGCAACGAGCCAGCGGCGGCAGACTACTACCGCAAAGCGTCGGCAATGCCTCCCGACAGGTGTTTCCCCAATCGCGTGGAGGAGGTGAATATCCTCAAAGACGCCATCCGCGTTAATCCGTCGGACGCTTACGCCCACTACTACCTGGGCAACTTCTGGTATGCCGCCCGGCAGTACGACGACGCAACCCTGTGCTGGGAAGCTTCGCGCCAGCACAACGGCAAGTTCCCGTCGGCGCTTCGCAATCTGGCGTTGGCGTACTACAATAAGTACAACCGGAAGTCCGAAGCCCGGCAGCTGCTGGAGGCCGCTTTTGAGCTTGACAAAACAAATGCACGCCTGTTTATGGAGCTTGACCAGCTCTACAAAAAAATGGGAACGCCGCCCGACGTGCGCCTTGCCCTGCTGGAAAAGCACATAAACCTTGTTGAACAGCGCGACGACTTGAGCATTGAGCGCATTACGCTCTACAATATGCTCGGAAAATATCAGGAAGCCATGAAGCTGATTGATGCGAGGCAGTTTCACCCGTGGGAGGGAGGCGAAGGCAAGATAACCCGGCAGTACGTGGCGTGCCGCGTGCAGCTTGCCAAAGAGTCCATGAAAGCCGAAGATTACCAGCGTGCAATTGCGCTGCTGAACGAAACGGATGTTTACCCCCATAATCTGGGCGAGGGAAAGCTGGCAAACGCTGAAGAGAACGATATAAGCTACCTCAAAGGCTTAGCCTGCCGAAAGCTTGGGAAAGAAGAGGAGGCAATTTGCCACTTGCGAAAGGCAACCGTTGGCTCGTCAGAGCCTCAGCAGGCGTTTTTCTATAACGACCAGCAGCCGGACAAGATCTTCTATCAGGGCTTGGCGCTGGCGGCGCTGGGGGAAACGGACAAGGCAAACGGGCGGTTCAACAAGCTCATCGATCACGGAAAAAAACACCTCTTTGACGACTGCCGGATAGATTACTTTGCGGTTTCGTTGCCCGACATGGCAATTTGGGAGGACGATTTGAACGCGCGTAACCGTATTCACTGCTACTACGTGATAGGGTTGGGCGAGCTGGGGCGCGGAAATACCTCCGAAGCAAAAGCCTACCTGCAAAAAGCCCTCGAGCTGGACGTGAATAATCAGGACGTTCTCAGCCTGATGCGGGGATATTCTTCATTCCCCGCAGGGGGAATGAATAGAAAATGACGATGCCGTTAAAGCCCTACGGGCTATTGGCGAAAGAGGTCGATGGTTTTTTCTATTATTCACCTTGTGTTTTTTTTAAAAGGTGTTCATGAGCTCGCTGCGCTCGGTTGATATTGTTCCCCTACGGGGAATTGAAGCCAAGCGGAACTCGGCGCAGCCAATGCACAAAACCATACTGCGCCATGTATAATTCGCGTAATTCGTGGACAGAAACATAATTGACGGAAATTTTGAGGACTGCGTAGCGCAGGAGTAATTGAATGAAAAAACCCCCGACAATCAGCGAGTGATGTGTCGGGGGTTTTTCGTAGCGTAGCGTAAGGATGCTGCGAATGGAGATTTTGTGCAGCGATTTGCTACTCTTGTATCCTCTTACAGCAAGCTCCACGCAACGGTTAGCCCCGCCATTACGATGGAAACCATGCTCATGAGCTTAATCAGAATGTTGAGCGAGGGACCCGAAGTATCCTTGAACGGGTCGCCAACGGTGTCTCCCACGACGGTTGCCTTGTGCGTGTCCTGCCCTTTTCCGCCAAAGTGCCCTTCTTCGACGTACTTTTTGGCGTTGTCCCACGCGCCGCCGGCGTTTGCCATGAAGATGGCCAGCACAAATCCTGCCCCGAGCCCGCCTACCAGCAAGCCCATAACGCCCGACACGCCAAAGATTAGCCCCGTAGCGATGGGTGCAAGTATTGCCAGAATGGAGGGCAGCAGCATTTCGCGCTGTGCGCCTTTGGTGGAGATTGCCACGCAGCGGGCGTAGTCCGGCGTTCCCTCGCCGGTGAGAATACCCTTAATTTCGCGGAACTGTCGGCGCACTTCCTCTACCATGCTCTGCGCGGCGCGTCCCACGGCGTTCATCGTCAGCCCGCAGAACATAAACGCCATCATTGCGCCAATGAACACGCCAACCAGCACTTTTGGGTTCATCAGCGTTACCTGATAGTAATTCATGAAATCTACAATGGAAGCTTTGGCAACCTCCACCGTGCTGCCGTTGGCAAAGGTAAGCACGTTGCGCCCAATGTGCTGTAGGCCGATTTTCACTTCTTCCAGATAGGAGGCGAGCAAGGCGAGCGCGGTGAGGGCGGCAGAGCCAATGGCAAATCCTTTTCCGGTGGCGGCGGTCGTGTTGCCGAGCGCGTCGAGCGCGTCGGTACGCTGGCGCACTTCCTTTCCGAGCTTGCTCATTTCGGCGTTGCCTCCGGCGTTGTCGGCAATAGGTCCGTAGGCGTCGGTGGCAAGCGTAATGCCCAGCGTGGAGAGCATCCCCACTGCGGCAATGCCAATGCCGTAAAGCCCCAAGCTAAGGTTGCCCGCCGAAAGCATGTTGGCCATATCAAAGCCAATGGCGCAGAGGAATGCCATGATAATAGCCACGCCAATGGTCAGCACGGGAATGGCGGTTGATAGCATCCCCAATCCTAAGCCCGAGATGATAACGGTGGCGGGGCCTGTTTGCCCGCTTTGCGCCACGCGCTGCGTGGGCTTGTAGGAGTGAGAGGTGTAGTATTCGGTTGCCTGACCAATGATAATGCCCGCCAGCAGCCCGCTGATGACCGAGAAGGAAAGCCCTACCCAGTTGGGGATTTGCAGCACGTATAAAATTGCAAAGGTTGCAACGGCAATGAGCAGCGAGCTTACGTTTACGCCCCTGCCGAGTGCGCTGAGCAAATTTTTCATGGTAGCGCCCTCTTTCGTTCTCACCAAAAATATGCCGATAATGGAGAGCACAATTCCCACTGCGGCAATGAGCATTGGCGCAAACACCGCCTTAAGCTGCGTTTCGGGCGTCAGGTAAAAGGCAGAGGCGCCCAGCGCGGCGGTGGCAAGGATAGAGCCGCAGTAGCTTTCGTAGAGGTCTGCGCCCATTCCGGCCACGTCGCCCACGTTGTCGCCTACGTTGTCGGCAATGGTGGCGGGGTTGCGCGGGTCGTCTTCGGGGATACCGGCCTCTACTTTTCCCACGAGGTCAGCTCCCACGTCGGCCGCTTTGGTGTAGATGCCGCCGCCCACGCGGGCAAACAACGCCTGCGTGGAGGCGCCCATGCCAAAGGTGAGCATGGTAGTAGTGATGATAACCACGTTCTGCGCCACGCTGACGTCGTAAAACAGGTTGAGTAGCAAGAACCATAGCGAGATGTCGAGCAAGCCCAAGCCCACTACGGTTAGCCCCATCACCGCGCCGGAGCGAAAAGCCACGCGCAGCCCCGCGTTGAGCGAGGTGCGGGCGGCGTTTGCCGTGCGAGCGGAGGCGTAGGTAGCAGTCTTCATACCGATGAACCCTGCCAAACCGGAGAAAAATCCGCCTGTGAGAAAGGCAAAAGGCACCCAACCGTTTTGCACGCCAAAGCCGTACGCCAACAGCGCAAAAAATGCCGCAAGCACAACAAACACAATGCTCACCACCTTGTACTGCTGCCGGAGGTAAGCCATAGCGCCCTTGCGCACGTGCAGGGCAATTTCTTTCATGAGGTCGGTGCCCTCGTCTTCTTTCATCATCTGCCTAAAAAAGTAGTAGGCAAACCCCAGCGCCAGCAAAGCGGCTGCGGGAACAATCCAAAATAAACAATTCATAATACAGGTAAAGGTTTAAAAATTTATAACTAACAGAAACACTTCAAATACTTTGATGGCTGCAAAAGTAAGGATTAGCATCGTTGGCTGCAAAAAGTTTTTTCCACATCCTCACACCAAAGCCCCGCGGGGACTTGGTTGGCGCAGGCAATAATTTTCAATTTTCAAGTTTCGCCCCTGCGGGGCTTGCTCTACGAGGGGGTAAGCTTTAAAAACACCCCTGTCTTTCAGTACCCGGTGTACTCCTGCGGCGTAAGCGCCCTCAGCTCCTCCTTTACGTTGCTGTTGATATTCAGCGAATCAATGAACAGGTTAATGTCCTTTTGCGTAATTGCTTCGTTGGTTCGGGTAAGGGTTTTGAGCGCCTCGTAGGGCTTTGGGTATCCTTCGCGGCGCAGGATAGTCTGAATACCTTCAGCCACTACCGCCCAGCTGTTTTCCAAGTCCGCTTGTATTTTTTCGCCGTTTACGATTAGCTTATTAAGCCCCTTCAGGATGGACGAGTAGGCTACAATGGTATGCCCCAAGGGAATACCGATATTACGCAGCACGGTGCTATCGGTCAGGTCGCGTTGCAGGCGCGAAATGGGAAGCTTTGCCGACAAATACTCCAGCAGCGCGTTGGCAAGGCCAAGGTTGCCCTCAGCGTTCTCAAAATCAATGGGGTTTACCTTGTGCGGCATGGCTGACGAGCCTACCTCTCCCGATTTTATCTTTTGCTTAAAGTATCCCATTGAGATATACGTCCACACATCCCGGCAAAGGTCTGTCAGTATGTTATTTATTCGCTTTATGGCGTCAAAGGTGGCGGCAAGGTTGTCGTAGTGCTCAATTTGCGTGGTAGTTTGCGAACGGCTTAGCCCCAGCGTGCTGTTCACAAATTGGTTGGCAAAGTCCACCCAGCTGATTTTCGGGTAGGCAGCCTTGTGGGCGTTGAAGTTGCCCGTAGCGCCGCCAAATTTTGCCGAAAAGGGTACCACGCTCAGCAGCGCGAGTTGCTTCTCAATTCGCTCCACAAACACGTAAAATTCCTTGCCCAGGCGCGTCGGCGATGCGGGCTGCCCGTGCGTATGAGCCAGCATGGGGATACTCTTCCATTCTTTTGCCAGCTCGTTCAGCTTAAATCGTACCTGTTCAAGCTGCGGGGTAAATACGTTGCTTAGCGCCTCCTTTAAGCTCAGCGGCGTGGCGGTGTTGTTGACGTCCTGCGATGTTAACCCAAAGTGAATAAATTCGCAATAGGCGGTCAGCCCCAAAAGCTCAAATTTTTCTTTCAAAAAATACTCCACCGCCTTCACGTCGTGGTTGGTGATGCTCTCCGTATCCTTGACTTGCTGCGCGTCGTGCTGGCCAAAGTTCCGGTAAATGGCGCGTAGCTGCGGGTACAGGTTTTTGTCCACTGTGGAGAGCTGCGGCAACGGGATTTCGCACAGGGCAATAAAATACTCTACTTCCACCAACATGCGGTAGCGAATGAGCGCAAATTCCGAGAAGTATTCCATCAGCTCCTGCGCTTGCTTGTGGTAGCGGCCGTCAATGGGCGAGATGGCGGTTAAAGTCGATAATTCCATAAAAACGTTTAAAATCTTTTTAGTAGTGTTTTTTCGTATGCCCTCAATGCTTTGGGGGGTTAGCTTTGGTTTCGTAAATTTTGTACCTCCTTTACTGTGAGGTTGGTTAAGTTGGCTATATCTTCAACGGGTATTCTCGCAACGATGCAGTTGTAAGTAAGTTCAGCGTGTGCTTTTTCCAATCCTTGTTTTTTACCAATTGTAATACCTCTTTTTTCACTTTGGCACCAATCGAAATCAAGAGCAGCAATAAATTTGTCGTACTTTAATATGTTTTCTATTCCTAATCTTTTAATTGCTTGTACCCGCTTTACTCCGAGTTTGCTAAGGTTTGCTATCATTCTATCAGACATTCCCGCAAGGGCGCCGTTGAGGACAAACTGAGCGTATGCTAAATGCGACCCTCTGTTTTTACCAATTGCAATACCCAATTGTACGCCTCCTTTTTTGTAAAGCTCAGCCCATTTTTTTTCACTTTGCTCCCGCACGAAATTAAGAGCATCAACAATGTCGTCGTGTTCTAATACGCTTTTTTGACGTGGTTTCGTTTCTTTCGGCGCTATTTTAGTTTTGCAAGATTTTAGCGTGAAGTTGGTCTCTTTGGCTATCTCTTCAAAAGACATTCCTATAATAGCACAGCCGAAGAAAAACCGAAGAAGTCCTATGTCAACACCTTTTTCCCATTTAAAATCAAAAGCATCAATAATGTCCTCGTACTCCTGTACGTTTTTTTGATATGTTTCCATTTCTTTAGGAATTAATTCCGGTTTTGCAAAATATCTCGTACTTGCCTTATCGTGAGTTCGGTTGCCTTGGCTATATCTTCGGCAGACATTCCCATAGCAGCGCAGTTAAAGATAAATTTAGCATATATTCTTTTTTTACTTCGCTCCCGCTCAAAATCAAGAGCCTCGACAATATCGTCGTACTCCAGTACGCTTTTGTGATATGTTTCCATTTCTTTAGGAATTAATCCCGGTTTTGCAAAATGGCTTGTACCTCCTTTACCGAAAGTTCGGTCAGGTTGGCTATATCTTCGGCAGACATTCCCTTAGTGGCGAGAATGGGGACAACATTAGTGTATGCTTTTTTCATTCCTCTTTTTTCGCCTCTTCTTTCGCCTCTTCTTTCGCCTCTTTTTTCGCCTCTTTTTTCGCCTCTTCTTTCGCTTCGCTCCCGCTCAAAATCAAGAGCCTCGACAATATCGTCGTACTACAGTACGCTTTTGTGATATGTTTCCATTTCTTTACGTGTTAGTTTTTTTATTTGCGCTATTTCAAATAGTCGTCTAAATATTCGTCCCTCTACTTCCGGCGGAACCTTCCGCAGCTCCGTAAGGTGTTTCAGGCAGTAAAGCCACCTGTCCGTGTTGCTTTCCAACTCGTTCAACTTTTTCCGGAACTTGGGCAGCTCAATAAGGATAAAGTTCAGCTTATCCGAAAACTTGGCGCGGGCTGCTTCCTCCGTCAAATATACCTTGCTGACAATGCGACACTCGTCCGCTTTTTCTTCGTAGAGGATAAAGTTCAAAAGCGATACCACGTACACCGCTTTCAGCTGAAAATTCCACGTGCCTTTAGGCGCTTGGTTCCGTATCAGGAATGAGGAGTAGAACAGCAACCTGTCCGCGAAAAATTTTTGCGGCGCCCGCTGCATTTCTACCAAAAAAGCCTCGCCTTTTTCGTTGGTGCACAACAGGTCGTAAACGGCCTTGCGCTCCGACTCCCAATCGCCCAGCTGCTCGGTAGGGCAGTAGCTCACATCGGTAATCCTGTTCTCCGGCATGACAATATCGTTCAAAAAGGCAATCAGCAACTCCTTGTCGCCAAACACTTTTTTAAACCCAAAATCCGTTAACGGATTAATATATACGGCCTCCTTCGTCTTGTTTTCAGGGCTTGTTTTGAGAGGCGCTTGCTTTTTGTCGGTATGCTTCATGAGCATTTGTTTTGCCGGAAATACATTCCCGTGTTCCTAACATGCAAAAATACACTCTTTTTTGTCAAAAACAATTTTTGTGCAGGTTAATTAAAACTTAAAATTGTACGTAACCGAAGGCACTACGCTGAACAGGTAAAGCTTGTCGGCGTACATGACCCCTGAATTTGCAGGCTCTTCGGTGAACTGTATAAACCACGTGTTATGGCGGGCGTAGGCGTTGTAGAGCGACACGTTGAGCTCGTGCGAGTAGCGGCCATGCTTTTTCAGCTCAAAGTTGACGGCAACATCCAGCCGGTGGTAGTCGTCCAGCCGGTAGGTGTTGCGCTTGCCGTAGATGGGGATGGAGGCGCCGTCCGCTACGTAGCGACCTTCGGGAAACGTGGTGGGCGAACCGCTCGAGAACGTCCAGTTGGCGGACAGGTTGATGCGCTTGGTAATGTCGTAGCTGGCAACAATGTTCAGGTTGTGCGGTCTGTCAAACGGCGCTTGATACCACTCGTCGTTGTTCACCGTTGATACTTTGCGAAAGGAGCGCGAGTAGGTGTAGCTAACCCAGCCGGTAAACTTTCCGGTGTTTTTTCGCACCATAAACTCTGCCCCGTACGATTTGCCGATACCCCTGCGCAGCTCTCCCTCCAGCTGAGAATTCATTATTATTGAGGCGTGGTCCTTATAATCCACCACGTCGTTCATATACTTGTAAAATAGCTCGGTGGATACCTCTATGGTGTTATCCATCAGGTTGCGGAAGTAGCCCACAGAGGTTTGGTGCGCCGACTGCGGCTTAATGTTGGGCGAGGATGGCATCCAGACGTCAATCGGAGAGGTGGCGGTGGAGTTGGAGATGAGGTGCATGTACTGCATTGTGCGCGAGTAGCCGGCTTTGACGGAGCTGTTGTCGCTGAGCAAAAAAACAGCGCCAACGCGAGGCTCCAGCCCCCAGTAGCTGTTGTAGAATTTGCCCCGGGAATATACGGTTAGCGTGTCGTTGCTGCGAAGGTTGTAGTGTTCATCGTAGTGGTAAACCGTTGCGGGGCCTACGTTTTGAAACAGCGTTCCCCGCAGCCCGTATTTTACGGTGAGCCGCTCGCCTATCCTGTGCTGATTCATGACGTAGGCGGAGCTTTCCAGCGAGTTGAGCTCCGGTAGCAGTATCGACTCCGGTTCGCTGTTTATTGGGGTCGTGGCGGTAGCGTCGCAGGGGTTGACCCTGTGCCAAACGCCGGAAGCGCCAAAGTGCAGCAAATTTTCTTCGCCGTAGAGGTAGGTATAGTCGGCGCGTGCGCCAAGGTCGTCAATGGACGATTTCCACTGCATGTTGAAGCCTGCCATTTCCATGCCCATTTTGTAGCGGTAGCCGCTGCCAATGACGGCAATGTTGGAAAACAGCTTATCGGAGTACACGTGATTCCAGCTGAGCGAGTAGGCGCTGTTGACAAAATCCATGCCGGCAACCGACATCCCGAAAACGTCGCTGCCGTAGTATCCGCCGAGCGTTATGCGGTCTTTGTCGCTCAGCTTGTAGAAAAGTTTTCCGTTGAGGTCGTAAAAGTGCAGCACAGCATCGCGCACGCCTTCTTCCGGCGCCAGCGGCAGGAAAAGGTCTGCGTACGTGCGCCTGCCCGCCGCCACAAACGAGAGCTTATTGCTTATAATTGGTCCGTCAACCTCAAGCCTGCTCGAAATAAGCCCAACGCCACCGTTTACGTTGAACTTGGTTGCATCGCCGGTTTTGCTGCTCACCTCCAGCAACGACGACAGCCTGCCGCCCTGCGAGGCCGGAATGTCGCCCTTGTAGAGCGTTACGTCGCTTATCACGTCGTTGTTGAACACCGAAAAGAAGCCCATGAGGTGCGAGGCGTTGTACACCGTTGCGTTGTCGAGCAGGATGAGGTTCTGGTCGGGGCTTCCGCCGCGCACGCTGAACGCCGACGTACCTTCGGCGGCGGCCTGCACGCCGGGCAGCAGCATAATAGCTTTTATCACGTCAACCTCGCCCATCAACGCCGGAATCCTTTTGATGGTTTTCATCTCCAGCTTTTCCACGCTCATTTCGGCTTTGGTAACGTTGGCGCGGCGTGCAGCGTTTACCACAACTTCCCCCAGCTCGGTATCCTGCTGCCGTAGCGAAAAATTTCGGGTCCGCGTATTTTTCACCTGTAGCGATTCTTCCTGCGGGCGGTACCCCACGTAGCTGACGCTTACGGAGTAGTCGCCCGGCGGCAGCGCAATGCTGTAAAATCCTTTGGCGTCGGCAATAGCGTTACGCTTGGCTTCGCGAATGTGTATAATTGCCCCGCTCAGAGGCTCGCTCGTTTGCGCATCTTTCACGTATCCGCTCAATGTGGGCTGCTGCGCTTGTGCAGGCATGTAAAATGCCAAAAAAGCGGCAAGGAGTAAAATAGGTTTTCTTAGCATGTTTTAGGATGCTTAGTTGCTGTGGGGCAAGCCAAGCTCATTTTGTTCATAAATTACGGCAGGCAAAGTAACTCTAAAATACTGATAACAACAAAAAGTTATCACAGGCTTAAATATTATTTAACGCCGCCGCTATTTACCGTTGGCTTTGATAGCTGTAAAAAACGTAATTTTGTTCGCCGTTTTTTGGGAAGATTCCAAGCCCGCAATTCAAAACTCGTAACTCAAGCTGCTCATGAAAAATATACGCATCAGACACATGCGAACAATCCTTACGCTACTCTTTTTTACCGTTTGGATTAGCTTTTTTGACCGCAACAGCCTCAAGGAGCACGTTACCGTAGCCTGCCACCTGCATCGTCTGGAGCGCGAAGTTGTTTTTTATCAGGCGCAAGTCAACAACAACAGGCAACGCCTCAGCGACCTTCTTACCGATAATGATAAGCTTGAAAAAGTAGCGCGCGAGCAATACTACATGAAGCGCGCGGACGAGGATATTTTTATCATTGAAGACTGAGTAAAACGCTAAAGCTGCGGCAGGATGCGCTCCCTGCTATTTCTAAATTTTGCATAATCCAACAACCATACAATGAAAAAAAAATTAGCCCTCTTGCTACTTTGCCTTGCCGCATATTCGGTGCGTGCGCAATCGCCGCAAGCAATTAACGAAACGGTATTCAAATTCGGCCGCTTCATTTACTACCTTTCTTCGTCATACGTTGACACCGTGAATATTGAGAAGCTTACCGAGGACGCCATCATCAAGGTGCTGAGCGAGCTCGACCCGCACTCCAGCTACACCTCCGCCAAAGACGCCAAAGCCGCCACAGAGTCGCTGCTGGGCAACTTTGACGGCATAGGTATTGAGTTTAACATGTTCAACGATACGCTGCTGGTAGTGTCTCCCATTGCCGGAGGGCCTTCGCAAAAAGTAGGCATTGTGGCGGGCGACCGCATTGTGGAGGTGGACGGGAAAAATATTGCCGGCGTAGGCGTCAAAAGCTTGGATGTGATGAAAACGCTGCGCGGCCCCAAGGGTACCGTCGTGAACGTGCGCGTGGCGCGGCGCGGCATGGAGCAGCTGCTCGACTTCACCATCACCCGCGACAAAATCCCGCTCTACAGCATCGACGCCAAGTTCTGGGCAGCGCCCGGAGTTGCCTACATTCGTCTGGGACGCTTTGCCGCCACGTCGCACGCCGAATTTGTGCAGGCGCTGAACGAGCTCGGCAAGAAGCCCGAAGGTATTATCCTCGACTTGCGCGGCAACGCCGGCGGTATGCTGGACGCGTCGGCCTACATTGCCGACGAATTTTTGTCCAAAAATGAGCTGGTGGTTTACACCGAAGGGCGCGTCATGCCGCGCATGGATATTGTGGCTACCGATACGCTCGGCAGGTTTGAGAAGGGCAAGCTTATTATTTTGATTGACGAAAATTCGGCTTCGGCGAGCGAAATTGTCGCCGGCGCCGTTCAGGATTGGGACAGGGGGATTATCGTGGGTCGCCGCTCGTTTGGCAAGGGCTTGGTGCAAAATCAAGTTGAGCTGCCCGACGGCTCGCTGGTGCGCGTTACCGTAGCACGCTACCACACGCCTACCGGCAGGGTGATACAGCGCCCCTACAACAACGGCGAAACCGAAAAATACTACAAAGATTTGTACCAGCGCTACACCAACGGGGAGCTCTATAGCCTCGACAGCCTCAAGTCGCTTCCCGATTCGCTAAAGTTTTATACGCTCAAAAAGCGTCGCGCCGTGTACGGCGGCGGCGGCGTTACGCCCGACGTGTTTGTGCCGCTCGACACAAGCAACTACACCTCGTACCATGCAAGGCTGGTGCGAATGGGTATTATCAACCAGTTTACGCTTTCGTACATTGACGCAAACCGCAGCACGTTGAGGCAAAAGTACAAAACCTTTAAGCAGTTCAACAAAGATTTTAGCGTGAGCGATTCGCTCTTTAACGAGCTGGTGGCATTTGCCGAAAAGCAGAAGCTGCCCAAAAACGAGGCGGAAATCAGCAAGGCAAAGCACGATATTTTGGTGCAGCTCAAAGGGCTGGTAGCGCAGGATATTTTTACGAGCAGCGAGTACTACGAGGTGGTTTACCCAAGCATAGACAACGGCTACCAAAAGGCGCTCGAAATGATGACGAGTTGGAAAAATTACGAAAAGTTGCTTAGGTAAACATGGCGGAAAAGGTAAAGAAGCAAGCAGCAGGCGAGGCAAGCGAAGTAAAGAGGGCTGCGAAGTGGCGCGTCGGCGCGGGCATTGCGTTGGCGGTAACGTCGGTGTACGTGCTTGTCTCCATCATTTCCTACTTTTTTTACTGGGATGTTGACCATAGCGTTTCCGGTGCGCCGCTTGCCGCCGGCGATGGCACGTACGCCCGTAACTTGGGCGGGAAAGTTGGCAACTACTTGGCGGGAGTATTCGTGCGGCGCTGGTTTGGCGTGGCGTCCGTTTGTATTCCGGTAGCCGCCTTTATCGTTGCGCTGCGCCTGCTTAGGTTAGGCAGGCTGAAAACAGTCCGGCTGCTTACCATTTTGCTGTCGCTTATGCTGCTGGTATCGCTTTTGTTTGGCGTTTGCGGCAGCCAAATGCTGCTCGGCGCGGGGCTGGGCGGCGAGTACGGATACTTTATCGGGCACGTGTGGCTGATAGCGACGCTGGGAAAACTCGGCAGCCTCATGTTGCTCCTTGTAGCGTTCTTTGCGCTTTGCTGCTACGCCATACCCCATTTTCCGCAGCGCGTAAAGGCGTTGGCGAAGCGCATTGCAGCACATTTTTGTAAGAAAAAAGAGGGCGAAAATACCGCAGAACAACCCGCCGACGACAGCGACGATACTCACGTGGCTGACGAGCATGGCGAAAATGAGGGAGAAGACGAAGGTGAGGAAAGCATACCCTTTGAGCCGGATGCAGCCGTAGGCATTAAGCTAATCGTAACGCCCTCCGAAGATGACCCCGTTGAGGACGGCGACGGCAGCAGTACCGGCGGCGAGGACGACGAGGGTGAGAACGCGGAAACGGAAGCGGAAGCGAATGGCGAGGACGATATTGCTCTGCAAGTTGACGGCGATGGCGACGAGTTGCAGCTGGCAGAGGTGCAGGCAAGCCGCTTGCCGTACGACCCTAAGGCAGATTTGTCGCGCTACGAGCATCCGCCCGTTGAGCTGCTCAACGATTACCCCAAGTCGGTCAAGTCGGTATCGGCAGAGGAGCTGGAGCAAAATAAGGACAAGATTGTCCGCACGCTGGGGCACTACAACATTTCCATTTCCGAAATAAGGGCTACCATTGGGCCTACGGTTACGCTTTACGAAATTATTCCTGCGCCGGGGGTGCGCATTTCCAAAATCAAAGGGCTGGAAAACGACATTGCGCTAAGCCTCGCGGCGCTGGGCATACGAATTATTGCGCCCATTCCGGGCAAGGGCACCATTGGCATTGAGGTGCCCAACCAGCACTCCGAAATTGTATCAATGCACTCGGTGGTCAAGTCGGCGGAGTTCAACGACGCCAAGTTTGACCTGCCCATTGCGCTGGGAAAAACCATTACCAACAAAACCTTTGTGATAGACCTTGCCAAAATGCCCCACCTGCTGATTGCCGGCGCTACGGGGCAGGGAAAATCGGTGGGGCTAAACGCTGTGCTCACCTCGCTGCTCTACAAAATGCACCCCTCGCAGCTCAAATTTGTGCTGGTTGACCCCAAAAAGGTAGAGCTGCCGCTATACGCCAAAGTCGAAAAACATTTCCTCGCCAAGCTGCCCGACGCTGAGGACGCTATTATTACCGACAACCAAAAGGTAATCTATACGCTCAACTCGCTGTGCATAGAAATGGACGCACGCTACGAGCTGCTTAAGGATGCCGCCGTGCGCAACATCAAGGAGTACAACCAAAAATTTGTTGACCGGCGGCTCAATCCGGAGCACGGGCACCGCTACCTGCCGTACATTGTGCTGGTCATAGACGAGTTTGCCGACCTGATAATGACGGCGGGGCGCGAGGTGGAGATGCCCATTGCGCGGCTGGCGCAGCTGGCGCGGGCTATCGGGATTCACCTCGTAATTGCCACGCAGCGGCCTACCACAAACGTTATCACAGGGCTTATCAAGGCAAACTTCCCCGCAAGGGTAGCATTTCGCGTTACGAGCATGATTGACTCGCGCACCATCCTCGACACGCCGGGGGCGCAGCACCTCATCGGCAAGGGCGACATGCTCGTGTCCACCGGAAGCGACATTGTGCGCGTGCAGTGCGCCTTTGTGGACACGCCGGAGGTGGAAAAAATTGTTGACTTTATCGGCAGTCAGCAGGGATACCCCACCGCGTTTATGCTGCCCGAGTACGTCCCCGAAGGTGGCGACGGCGACCGCGAGGAGGTTGACCTGAGCAGGCGCGACAGCATGTTTGAGCAGGCGGCGCGGCTGGTGGTGGAAACGCAGCAAGGCTCTACGTCGCTCATACAGCGCAAGCTCAACCTTGGCTACAACCGCGCGGGGCGCATCATGGACCAGCTGGAGGCCGCCGGCATTGTTGGCCCTCCCGACGGCAGCAAACCCCGACAGGTACGCGTCCCCGACGTGATGGCGCTGGAGCAAATGATGAGGCAGATAGGCTGAGCGCTTGGAAGTGCGGCGCTATGGCCGCAGTATTCGATGTTATACGGTATAAGGTACTTTTACGGAGCTGGCTATGCAGCTTCAACAACAACATGAAAAATTTGATAATCGCGCTTATTGCTACGGCTATTCCGGCAGCCGGATTTGCGCAGCAACCCAAGAGTGCGCTGGAGAAGTTTGCCGCGCAAATGCAAAGCCTCAAAACTGTGGCTATGGATTTTGAGTACGGGTACGAAAATGCTGCGGAAAAAACAGGCAACCGCCAGCAGGGGCGTTTGCTGATTATGGATAAAATGTACCGGCTGGATTGGAGCGAGAGCGCTATCTACTTCAACGGGCAGCTGCGCTGGACGTACCTCAAAAGCGTCAACGAGGTAACCATCAACACCCCAAACATGCTGGAGGATGGCATATTCTCCAACCCCTCCATGCTCTTTTCTTTCGACCAAAAGGACTACCGCCACAAGCAGCGCAGCGACCGGACGAACGCAGAGGGAAAGGTGATTGTGGAAATTGACCTCTTTCCAAAGGATAAGAAAGCCGCCTACACCGGCATTAACTTGCAGCTTGACAAGGCTACGTTGCTGCCGGTAAGCATTACCTACTACGGAAAAGACGGCGGAAATGTGGCCATTAAGATTAAAAAAATAGACCTCGCCGTAAAGCCAACGCCTGCCGACTTTACCTTTGACGCAAAAGAACACCCCAACGTAGAGGTGGTGGACATGCGGTAACGGCAGCGCGGCACAGCGCGCCTCGTGCTTTTACGCACATTCCGCCCCAACCTGCTACAATAACAGCTGTGAAATGGGTTTTAAATTGTGCTGAACAATTTTTTCGTACAAGTATCTATATCAATGCTGCCGTCCAAAAGGCGGGGATTGCCGTAAGCCGTCTGGGGAGTGGAAAAACAGACGTATCCATTCCGTTTTGCAGCAGTATGCGAAGCGTTTCGCTAAAAAACCTCAGCGAATAAGGCGCTGAAGTGTCAAATTCCATGAAAGTTTTTGGCCTGCCGTCGGCGATGCTTATTCTTTGCCGCCTTGAGGTGAAAGCTGAAAAATCCGCCTACCTCAGCCTGTCGAGCGAGCGCACCAGCGCCTCGTCGCGGGCAATACGGCGCATCGCCAAAAACGTAAATACGGCGACAATGGCGGGAAATACAATGGTTACCTTATACTGCACCGCTTCGGCGTGCCGGGAAAGCAGGAAGACGGACAGCAAAACGAAAGCCTGATAGCAGAGCAGCGCAACTCCGTTGAGGATACACAGGCGAATCTGCCGCCGCCGACGCTTGTACAGGAAAATGTTGACGAGCGTAACGCCGAACGTTGCCACCTGAATGATGACCAAAGGAAAGTCAACGCCGCTCACCGTCGCCTCCCTGCCTTGCGCGTCTATGGCGGCTGCAAAGGGCAGCGCAAACAGCAAGCCCGACAGCGCTAACGCTACCGCCAAAAAAACAGATTGAATACGCTGAAGCATAGCTATACGATTTCAGATTTTAAAAATTAGTTGCTCTCCTTTTTCGGGTTGGCCGTAAACATATACACTTTGGAAAAACTTTCAGTAGCTTTCACCGCAATGCCTTTTACGCTTGCTTTGGCGAAAAATAATTTTGAATGACGTACTTTTCCAGCTCTTTTTGTCGAAAATCAAGCCAATTTTTTCTGTAATCGGAATTATTAACAATATGGTTGAAGTTGGCAAACGGTTTACGTCCCTCCAGCGCTATCGCTAATTTACGGGCTTCTTTCTTGTTCTTTAGCTTGTTGGTAAAATCTTCCATAATTGTAAATGATTCTCTGGAGCTGAGAGGCTCTATCTTGAGGCAGCTTTTCCACTTGTTGTGGGTCAGCTTAAACCCGAAGTTAGCTTCGCAATCTTCGCCGTCTTCGCCAAGCTCGCCAAGCAAATCTTTTGGAGTATTTTCCAGCTCCAACGTATCGGGGTTAAAAAAACAGATGAAGCCGGCGTTCAAGTTGTCTGCAATTTGCCGGACAACGTCGCGGTATTTCACCGGCAGCTGCTCCTTGTAATCAACCTCATCGTCGTCCTCTTTGCTGGGAGGGATTTCCGTTTCCGTGAAGTTGTACAGCTTTTCGAGCTTTTCCTTATCATCTTTAATGTCGCTCAAACGCGAAAGAATATTGTCTAATAGCTGGCGTTCATTCATTATAGATAGCGTAAATCTGTGAATTATTAATACTTTCGATAAAATAGAGCATGTTGTCAGAGTTGGTAGCCATTACTTTGCCTGCCATAATGCGGTCAAACCTTTAGCCAAGCGGCTAATCTACCTTATGGCTGCACCGAAGCTGCAAATGTACGATTTTTTATGCAATACAAACGCTACCGCCGACAAAAAATGCGGCAAATTTCCACCATCGCAAGCGAAATGAAACGGACAACTCGCTAATACTCCGTCCCTGACGGGGGCGACGCACAACCGTGCTTTTGAAAGGATTGTTCAATTCTCATTCAAAAAAATTGCGTACATTTGTATCCGGTTAAGCATTAGTTTTCAACTTTCAACCTTCAGCTATCATGGTATCAGCCTCAACCCTTACTTTTTTGCGCAAGCTAAGCAGAAACAACAATCGCGAGTGGTTCAACGCGCACAAGGACGAGTACCTTGCCGCCAAAGCCGACGTTGAGCAGCTGGCCATGCAGCTGGTGGCAGGCGTAAGAGAGTTCGACGGCAGCATAGGAGAGCTCGAGCCAAAAGAGTGTATGTTTCGTATCTACCGCGACGCGCGGTTTTCGCACGACAAGTCGCCGTATAAAACCAACCTTGGCGTGGTGGTGCAGCGCGGCGGCAAAAAAAGCCCCTACGCCTGCTACTACGCACACGTAGAGCCGGGCGGCTGCTTCCTGAGCGGAGGCGTTTACATGCCCGAACCGTCAACTCTCAAGGCGTTGCGTCGAAGCATTGACGTGAACTCCGAAGAATTTTTGGAGATTGTGGCGGAAAAGAATTTCAAAAAATACTTTTCGGCCCTTGCCGATGAAAATAAGCTGGTAAAAGTCCCGCTGGGGTTCGACAAAAATTCGCCTGTGGCGGAGTACCTCAAGCTGAAAGATTTTTACGTCATGCGCGGCGTGCCGGACGAGGAGTTGTGCGGCAAAAGCTACGTAAAGCAAACCCTCCAAGCGTTCAAAGCGCTCAAACCCCTAAACGATTTCTTCAACGCCGCAATGGAAGAAGCGGAAGTATCTTGAATTACGAGTAACTTTGTTGCAACGAGAGCACATTATGAAATTCTGAATTTTGAATTTTGAATTTTGAATTGGCTGATGCCGTGTAAGTCCCGCAGGGACGACACTTGATTAACCGTAGGCTTTAGCCTACG
>JAITAP010000172.1 GCA_031284065.1 Prevotellaceae bacterium | reverse complement strand
GAACAAGAGTATAATGATGAAGGAAACGAAATAATAAAGAACTATGCAGATAGCACTTGGATACCGGTATTTAGTGATAAAATTGATGGTTATGTTCACAAAGACAACCTTTTGGAAATATATGAATTTCCTCATTTGGATACAAAAACCGATTTTAACAAATCTGCTGCAATAGAAATTATTACCGGAATGAATGACAGTATTATAGTAAGTATGGAAATAGTTCATGTTGATGCTATTGCATATATTTGCGATCTGAAAAGTGGATACCATCGCTATGGAGATCCAGAATGTTTATGTCCGGAAAAAAATTTAAACAAATTAGTCATAGATTATAAGGGTGAAAAAACAGTATTGTATAGAAACAGATTCAAAAATTACTATTACGAAATTCGAGATATGGGTGTCTTTGTTGGTAAAGATGGAGAACTGTATATCTTCATTGTAGGTGCTGGAGATGCGGCAGAATATGCTGCATGGTTCATAGTAATGAATGGAAAGATTCTGTTTGAATTTGTAGAGCCTAATTATGATTGGTAAAAGAAGCCACTTTTTTACAAGTTGTTTTAGATGTAGTAACTGTTAGCAATTATTTTGAGCGACGTTCTTTGATATTTTTGCATAGCCAATAAATTGCGGCTTTTGAAACCGCATTTTTGCTCCTGCGGTAACCCGCTGGGATGTGCGGCGTGGAACCTCAAGAAAATGATGGAAAAGCTGAAAGAGAAAAGCCATAGCCGCAGGCTAAAGCCTACGGTTAATCAAGTGTCGTCCCTGCGGGACTTGCGCGGCGTCAGCCAATTCAGAATTTAAATTTTTTCCCCAAGTTCTCGCTGCAACAAAGTCATTTGAAATAGTGGAAATTTGCCCACGAGCTGCGCGAATTACCACGAAAGTAGCGCCGAAAACTTTTTCTTACTCGTTTTTTTGGCGGGAGTTTGCTTTCGTAAGCCGCTTTTTTGTACTTTTGCGGCAGAAATTTCCCCCAAAAAACAGTAACGTAATGAAGCGACATCTTAAATTTCTTCTCAAGCAATTCCTTTTTTGGATGGCAGTTTTTGCCTATTCAAGGGTTGTATTTTTCATTTTCTACGCCGGTGAGCTCCGCTTACAGGGCGCAAAGTGGTGGGAGGTTTTCCCCACGCTTTTTCACGCATGGAAGCTGGACATTTCGGCAACCTGCTACCTCATGGTCATCCCATTTTTTCTCTGCGCGGCGCAAATGTTTTTCAAAAAGAGCTGGTCGGCGCGCGCATTTCTCGCCTACAACGCTCTGACGCTGCTGCTCTACTTCACCATCGTGGCAGGCGAAATGGGCATTTACGGCGAATGGCAGTCCAAGCTCAGCTACAAGGCGTTGTTTTACCTGCGAAATCCGAGCGAGCTGGTTAACTCTGCCCCCACCGGACAATTTATCGCCCTGACGCTAATCGTTATCGGCAGCGCCGCGCTTTGGACGTTTGTTTTCAGGCGGTGGTTTTTGGACAAAAAGCTCTCGAGGGTGAAATGGTACTTCGCCGCGCCTTACATTCTGATTACGCCGTTTCTAATTCTGGGCGGGGTAAGAGGCGGGGTGAGACCTATGACCATACATCAAAACGTTGCGTATTTTTCCAAGAAACAAATCCTGAACGATATTGCCGTAAATCCGGCGTGGAATCTTGCTCACAGCGTAATACACGGAGCGGGTATTCTCGAAAAAAATGCGTTTGTTGCCATGCCGCAGCGCGAGGCGGAGGAGATTGTTGCCGCGCTTCATCACGTGGAAAAGGACACAAGCATCAGCGTGCTGAGCGTTGAAAAGCCGAACATTGTTATCCTCATACTGGAAAGCTGGACGGGAGATATAGTAGAGTCGATTGGCGGCACTGCCGGCATAACGCCCAACTTTAGGCAGCTGGAGCAGGATGGGCTAATGTTCGGGCAGGTTTACTCGGGCGGCAAGCGGTCGCAGCAGGGGCTGGTGAACATTTTGGCAGGTTACCCCGCCCTGCCGCAGATAACGGCCTGCGATTTTCCGGACAAGGCAAAGCGGCTGCCTACCCTCACGCAGCGACTTAACGAAAACGGATACTGCACCTCTTTTTACTTTGGCGGGCAGCTGGAGCACGGGAATATTGGGGCTTTCATTGTGTTCAACAACTTTACCCGAACTGTACGGGAGGAGGAATTTAAAGGCCGGCTGCACCGCGGCAAGCTGGGCGTGCACGACGAGCACGTGCTGGCAAGGCAGCTCGAAGACCTCCGCAGCGAGCCGCAGCCGTTCTTCTCCGTGCTTTTTACGCTCAGCTCGCACTCGCCATACGACCAACCGCTCCAAAACGCTTTGGATTGGGATTTGCCGCAAATGCCCTTCCTCAACTCCGCGTACTACGCCGACAAGTGCCTGGGCGAGTACTTTGCCCAAGCGCGGCAGCAAGCGTGGTACGGCAACACGCTTTTCATTCTGGTTGCCGACCATGGGCGCGTAAGCCACATCTCAAGAGATTTCTACTCCTTTGAGCACGTCCATGTACCGCTGCTGCTTTACGGCGAGGCGCTCAAGCCGGAGTTCAGGGGGCAGCGCATAAATCGCTTGGCAACGCAGGCCGACATTCCCAAAACCCTGCTGAGGCAGCTGAAGGTAGATGCCGCGCCGTTCCGCTGGAGCAAGGATATTTTGAATCCCTACACGGAAAATTTTGTGTGGGTTGAGGAGAATGTGGGGCCCGGCTACAAGCGTCCGGAGGGGAGCTTTGTGTACAGCTTCGATACGCATACCTTCATCAACAAAGACCTGCCGGAAAAGGACAGCGCAAGAATTTTCAGAGAGGGAACGGCCTACCTGCAAGTTATGTTTCAGGAATTTATTGAGCTGTGAAGCCTCCACAGGCCGCAGACCTGCGGCGAACAGACCGGCGGAGATGCGTCTCTACACGCGCCCGTCCCGTTAGGGACGGAATGTTGGTAGAAAATGCCACCGTTACACATTTTTTCTTCCGTCCCGTTTTTACATTCCGTCCCTACGGGACGGGGGATGAGAGGGGGGTGGCGTGTTTTCTACCAACATTC
>JAITAP010000025.1 GCA_031284065.1 Prevotellaceae bacterium | reverse complement strand
CGAGCATGTATAGTACTCTTTTCATGGCGTGGCATGATTTTATGGATTTACGTTACTATACCGGAACGACTTCTTTCCCCGCCTTTTCCCGCAAGAGCCCAAAGCAAAATCCTTGCTGCCGCCTTGCCGCCTTTTTCGCCGCCTGCGGGTATCCCGCCTCCGCGCCGTATAGCGTAAGCTCGGCGTTTTCGATGCCCACGGTTGTGTCGTCGGAAATAAAACAAATGCCCTCGTAAGGGAATGATTTTATAAATTCAAATTTCATTTTGTTTTCCCAGTCAATATAGCCATCATTAGTGCTATACACCTCGTATGGCAGCACTTCAACAAAATGCGTATTCGTCATTTCGTGAAATTCGTACCGTACCCTCACCTGCGGAAAATGCCGAATGAGTTCCCGCAATTTCAATTCTATGTAACCTTTGGCTGTTTTCATCGCTAATATTTTTTTAGAATTGGCAGTATTTTGTTTGATATTCTCAACGTTTCGCTGCTTTGCTTTTCATTAAATGTTTCATCGTAGTAGTCAGCGTTCACTCGTAATTTTTTCAGCTTTCCAATATCGTTGGAAAATGTTCGGAAATCGGCGGTGCTTTTAGCGTAAATAAACGTTGCGATATTTGAAATCAAAAATTCGTGCGTTCCCAGCGCCCTGCCTTTATCGGAATGCTTGTTGCGCTCTCTCAAGTCCATTTCTGTTTTCTTCATGGAGTGCAGCCAAATATGCTTCATGAGTTGCACGCAACAGTAGTAGGCACTGTGCGCTACTGCGGGGAACAGCCCCGCACCGTGTAGCAAGTTCGCAGCCTTAACCAAGTCCTCCGACTTTTTTTGAAGATGGCTCATAGTTCCTCTTCATTCAATTTTGTGTAAGCATTAGTAGCAAATTGGAGATATAAACAAACACAATGGCTATTAAAAAACGCAATGTGAAAATGTAACGCTCTGATTTTCAGTAGCGGCTTTTTTTTGTTTGGCGTAAAACACGCCAAAGTATTTGTTTTTTTATTGTGAGCAAAGGTAGTAAAAAAATTGATACTACTAAAAAACGCCACTTTTTATAAACAATTTCGTTTATAACACGTTTATATCTCAACCGCAAAAGCGTTTGACGCACAAACAGTTTCTGTACATTTGCGGCGTGAATTTGCTCGGAGTGGGCGCCGATGTAGCAAAGTTAGGGCGCAATCTTTTTCCCGCCATCCACTTTAGGGGGAGAAAGGTGAGCGCCTTTTTTAGCGCAGTAAATTTTTATGGAAGCGTCAGCTACAAATTCTCAACTTTCAGCTTTCAATTTTCAACTCTAAAGTAGTCCACGTCCAGCCAACCGCCGTCGTTGAAAGGCTTGGGGCGTTGGCAAAACAGCCCGACCTTAGCGCCAATCCAGCGTCCAGATTGGGCGGTGAATTTTTGCCCCAGCGACGCAAACTTTTTCCCATCCAAGCTGTAGGCAAACGTGCACAGCTGGTTTTTCTCAACTCGCACGCGCAAAATGACCTCTCCGCTCTCCAGCCTCACCGCGCCGTTTACGCGCTCTCCCCCACCCTTTTCGGCGTTGGCGCAGTCGCTCTGCGAAAGCGTAAACCCATCGGGCGTTTTTTCAATAAAAATGCTCGCGTAGTCAGCTCCCATGACGACAAGCCCCGCGCGTTCGCCGTCGAGCCGCTTGTTTGGCGTGAACTTTAGCTTGGCGGTAACCGTGAAGTTGGGCGACGGAAATTTTTGCATCAGCAGGTTTCCCGCTCCCCAAAGATTCCGCGCGTCTGCGGGCAGCGGGACGGAAAAGAGCCGCAGCAACCCGTTGCCTCTGTTGAGGTATGCCCACCAAGGGCGGGGATTGGCGTGCCACTGCCACTGCAAGCCAAGCTTGTCGCCGTCAAACTCGTCGCTCTCCGCAGGCGTGGCTATGGGATACGCAGCGCCAACGTTGGGTTTTTTGTACGTTGCCACCGGCTCGCCGCACCCGTCGCCATCCTTGTCGTCGCCAATCACGGGCATATCGTTGAGCCACTTCATGGGCTGCAAGTGCACCACGCGCCCCGCCGCAGGTATTTCCTGAAAATGGAGAAACCAATCCTCCCCCGTTTTCGTGTCAACCCACGCCCCCTGATGAGGCCCGTTGACGGCGCTCCGGCCCTGCGCCAAGACGACTTTCCGCTCGTAAGCGCCAAAAATGTTTTTTGAGCGCAGCGCAAGCTGCCAGCCTGCCGTAACGCCACCGGCAGGCGCAAAAATGTAGTAGTAGCCGTTGCGCTTGTAGAGCTTAGGCCCCTCAATAGTTTCGTCCGCGTCGTGCCCGTCGTACACAATAACGTCTTCCGTAACCGCCTTTGCTGCGTCGGGCGAGAGGCGGCATACCGCCAAGAGGCTCTTGACGCCGGCGCGGCTACCGGCGTAAGCGTGCGCCAGATAAACGCTGCCGTCGTCATCCCAGAGCGGGCAGGGGTCTATCAGCCCTTTGCCCTCCTTTACCAGCGTCAGCGGCTCCCAAACCCCGTCGGGTTTTTTGGATTTGGTCATGTAGATACCGTAGTCCGGGTCGCCGAAAAAGATGTAAAATTCGCCGTTGTGAAAGCGGATACTCGGCGCCCAAACGCCGTCGCCGTGTCGCGGCTTGTCGTATGCCTCCTGCGGCAACCTGTCCGCCACCGCATGTCCAACTATTCTCCAGCTGACAAGGTCTTTGGAGTGCAGTATGGGCAGCCCGGGTATGCAGCTGAAGCTGGAGGCCGTCATGTAGTAATCGTCACCCACGCGGCACACGTCGGGGTCGCTGTAGTCGGCGTGGAGCACCGGATTTTTATAGACTCCCTTGCCGTTGTCCGCAACCCAAACTTGGGAAACATACTCCTGTGCGCTCAGCTGTAGCGCAAAAGCAACAAGCAGCGGCGAAAAAAACAA
>JAITAP010000011.1 GCA_031284065.1 Prevotellaceae bacterium | reverse complement strand
CAATTTGCGGAAAAACGGATTACGCCCTTTCAGGGCTTGGGGGGCGACGCGGGGGCGCGGCGTTCGTATGGCGTTGCCCTACGCTAATGATTACGCCCTTTCAGGGCTTGGGGGTACTTGCCACTCATCGCTCCGCAGGTCGTTGACCTGCGGTTATGAAAAATCTGCCTTTCAGGCAGAGGGGGCGGTTCGCGAACCGCCCCTGCGCCAATGGCGTATCGGCAAATCGGCGACAATTGGCTGCGCTTCGCTCCGGTTCCCCGTAGGGGAATAATATCAATAAAAAACGGCTGCCATCTCTAAAGCCATTACTTATTGAAAACTAAAATCCTAACCACGACCAGGGGCATATTCCGTTTAAGGTGGACGGCTTTAAGTGGAACGAGGAGAAAAAACGAATGGATGTGCGCGGCGTAAACATTACGCTGGGTCTGCCCATTATTCGCGTATCGGTAGATCACGGCACGGCGCGTGAGGTGGCGGGAAAAGGCATTGCCAGCGAGCAAGCCATGAGCATATCCATCGACTATGCTATTCGCATGGCGCAGCGCCGGAGCAGCCAAAAATTATAAGAGCTCCCAATTTTCAACGCCCCCTACGCCTCCTCCTTAAAAAACAGCTGGTAAAAGTGCAGCCCTGTTTTTTCGTCGTACCCGCGAGAAATGTATTCCCGCCTGCCGTGCACGTAAATGTGGAAATTCTTGTCGAGCTTTATCACGCTTTTCAGCGCCCGCGCCTGACTTTTTACGGCAGCCTCCGATATTCCGAACTGTTCCGGTATTTCGTCGTCGCTGTCGCGGTCAAATTCGTGCTTGTAATTTTTGAAGCTCTTAATGGCTTCGGGGTCGGCAATAACCTCCTGCGCAAATTCGTCGATGCTGAAGCTGTCGTTTTCCTTGAAAAATTTCACCGATTTGTTGAGCATGTCGGCTTGGTCGGCTTTGGTTACCTCAAAGGCTTCGGGCAGACGCTGCGTAACAAAATTTTTGCAGAGCGATATGGCTTGCTGCGTTCGGAAGAAATCGTCTTTACGCTGCACGGCGTTCAGGAAGCCGTCCGTCCAGTACTGCTCGTCGCTAATGCTCCGGCTGCTGCCCGTTATGGCGACCAAAAATCCTTTTTCGCGCTCGGTGTTGAAGATGAGGCAACCCCTGTCCGGCTTGCTGACGCTGATGCCGCTGTCGGCGCAGAGGTGGAAACATTCGTCGCGCGGAAGCAGCTTCAAAAAGGGCTCCTGATTTTCGGCCTTGAACAGCCCCACCGCGTCAAACGTTTCGCCGTCCGCCATGCAATCCTTGAGGTAGGCGACAAAAAAATCGCCCCCCTTTACCTTGCTGTCCGCGCTCTGCCCGTACAAACGATTGGCCAGCACAACCGATTGCTCTACCAGCGCGCCGGGCTTGTCAAAAATGGCGCATACGCTGCCATACACCGCGTTCGGCTCGGAGGCGTCGTTTTCGCTCCGCAGGGTGTAGTACTCTTGCCCTTTGAAGGACGATAGGAAGTAGCGCAGTAGGAGCTCGCTCGCTTCGCTGTCCACGCTCATCGGCGCTGCCGAAAGGCGCACGCCCTCCTCGCCGGCCTTGCTGCCCACGCGGTGCGCTACAACCTCCTGTAGCGTTGTGTTGTTGCTCGTAATCATTGCTTATATCAGATGGAATTTTTCGCCTACCACCACCTTTATGCTCTTGGGGACGAGCTCAAAGGTGAAGGGAGAATACCCGCAGGCTTCGCCGTCAATCTCAATGGGGCTTTGCGGGTACGAAGCTACGGAAATATTTTTCCCCTGCGCGGCTTTTACCTTGTAAAAGTTGTAGATGGTGCCGTTGTAGAGCCGCCGGAAGTTGGTGAAAAATCGGTAAAAGCTCATTTTCCGTATCAGGGTGATGTCCATAAGCCCGTCGTCAACTACGGCAGCGGGCATTTGCAACATTCCGCCGCCGTTGTACTTTCCCACGCCCACCGCGCCGCTAAACAGCCGTCCGTCGAAAAAATCTTTGCCGTCAACTTTTGCAACAAAACGCTTGGCGCGATACCGGAACAGCGTGGCCATTGCGCTAAACAGGTACGACCAGTTTCCCGTTCGTCCGGCCTCCTTGAGGCGGTTGAATCGGCGGTTGACCATAGCGTCAAAGCCAATGCCCGACACGTTGGCCATGTATCGGGTTTGCTTTACGCGCGCTTCCTCAAAGGTGATTTTTCCCACGTCTTGCAGGATGGTTTGCTCGCGGCAAATGCTGTGCACCGCGTCGCTGTACGTGCGCGGAATACCCAACATGCGCACCCAGTCGTTGCCCGTGCCCACAGGAATTACGGAGAGCGTAACCTCGCACGCCGGCGTCTGCCTTTGTATGAACAGGCCATTTACCACTTCGTTGACCGTTCCGTCGCCGCCTACCACCACAATTTTGCGAAAGCCGTCGTTCACGGCTTTGACGGTCAGCTCCACCGCGTGGAATTTTTTTTCGGTAAATACGCAGGTAAAATCCACGCCGCTAAAGTTGAGGCGGTTTGAGATGACAGGCCAGTCTCTCAACCCGTGCCCCCGACCTGCCTTAGGGTTGACGATTACCATCCAGCGCGATATTTTTTCGGAATTTTGCATGATTGGTGCGAATTTGATAGCACGGTGCAAAGGTAGAATTTTTTGCGAATATTCCGGAATATACATTTGTTAATAAAATTATCGGACAAAATTGGAGTTTTATTGCTATACTTGCAGGATATTTCGGAGGTGAGTGTATTCCATTATGGGCTAACAAAAAACAGGAAATACAAATGGCAAAAGTAATTGCAATTGCAAACCAAAAGGGCGGCGTAGGCAAAACCACCACCGCTATAAATCTGTCGGCAAGCCTCGCTGTGCTTGAAAAGCGCGTGCTCCTCATAGACGCCGACCCTCAGGCAAACGCCACAAGCGGTCTGGGGTTTGAGGAGAAAAATGTAAAGACAACCATTTACGAATGTTTGGTTGATGACGCAAACCCGCGCGACGCTATTCTGCAAACCGAGCTCAAGAACCTGCACCTGCTGCCCTCGCGCGTAGATCTCGTGGGAGCGGAGCTGGAGCTGGTGGACAGACCCAACCGCGAAAGCGTGTTGGATGGCGTGCTTGCGCTGATAAAAGATGACTACGACTACGTTTTTATCGACTGTCTTCCGTCGCTGGGGCTTATCGCGCTCAACGCCCTGACGACAGCCAACTCGGTAATTATTCCCATACAGTGCGAGTTTTTTGCGCTTGAGGGCTTGAGCAGGTTGCTCAATACCATTCGCATGGTGCAGGGACGGCTAAACCCCAACCTTGCCATCGAAGGCTTTTTGCTCACCATGTACGACGCCCGCGTGAGGCTCGCCAACCAAGTGGTGGAGGACGTGCGCACTCACTTCGACACAATGGCTTTTGAAACCATCATCATGCGCAACGTAAAGCTGAGCGAAGCCCCGTCGTTTGGGAAGCCGGTTATCCTCTACGACGCTCAGTCAAACGGAAGCGTAGGGTACATGAACCTTGCCCGCGAATTTTTGCAGCGCAACAACGCGGCGGACATTAGCAACGAAAAATAAACAGAACATAGAAACCCATGGCAAAAAAAGAAAGCTTAGGTCGCGGGATAGGCGCGCTGCTCGACGGGCAACGGGCTACTCCCGGGCCTGCAACCGCTCCGGCGCGACAAACTCCCCCCGTGAAATCGGAGCTGGTAAAAGAAATCCCCCTGTCGGAAATAGAGCCAAATCCGCAGCAACCGCGCTCCAAGTTCGATGAGGAATCGCTGGCGGAGCTTGCCGAGTCAATCAAGCACCTGGGGATTATACAGCCCATCACGGTACGCGCTGTGGACAAAAACAAGTACCAAATCATCAGCGGCGAGCGTCGCTACCGCGCGTCAAAAATGCTCGGCCACGAAACCATTCCCGCCTACGTGCGCGAAGCCAACGATAACGACAGCCTGCTCATGGCGCTGATTGAAAACATTCAGCGCACCGACCTCGACGCCATAGAAGTCGCGCTGAGCTACCAGCGGCTGATTGACGAGCTGCGCCTCACGCAGGAAGAAATTAGCGAAAAAGTAGGAAAAAAACGCTCTACGGTGGCAAACTACCTGCGGCTTATAAAGCTGCCGGAGGAAATTCAGCTGGCTATCCGCGAGCAGCTCATCTCAATGGGCCATGCGCGCGCGCTGATTAACGTCAACGGCGTTACGCAGCAGGTGAGCATAGCAAAAAAAATTATCGACCAGGGGTTATCGGTACGGCAGGTGGAGGAGCTGGTGAAGTCGTTGAGCAAGCCGAAACCGGAAAAGCCGCAGCCCGCCGACGAAGGCGAAGACAAGCTGTCGGAGATGTTTTTCAAGCTGGCTGAGAGCGTTGAAAAATGCTTTAGCGGCAAGGTGAACATTAAGCGGGGGGCGAATGGCGGCGCAAAGCTTACTGTGGAGCTGAAAACAGATGATGATATTCGGAGCGCCATCGAAAGGCTAAGCTCATTTTTAAGCGAAAAAACAGCTTAAGGGCTCAGCTTAAAATTTTGAGGCAGATAAATTTTACGTGAGGTGAAAAAATATGCTGTTGTAGCGCTGCTTGCGCTGACAATACTTCTACCGCAGGCGGTTTGTGGGCAAGAGCCACAGGTTCAGGATAGCGCGACACATTCGCCGTCGCGCGCAGCGCTGTATTCGGCGTTGCTGCCCGGCTTGGGGCAGGCCTATAACAAGCGCTACTGGAAGCTTCCGCTGGTTTACGGAGGGTTTGCCGCTTTTGGGTATTTCATTCAGAGCAACAATTTTCGGTACAAGCTGTACCGGGATGCGTATAACATCAAGTACGCCGTTGCGCAGCTCAAGTCGGACGACCCGGAGTTTGAGAGCAACAAGGCGACGCTGGAAAAAGACTTGTACGGCGCATTTCAGAATGTGCCTGTAGACCGGCTACAGTACTACAAAAATACCTACCGTCGCGACCGAGATTTTTTCATTATCCTCACGCTACTTTTTTACGGGATAAATATTCTTGACGCCACAGTAGATGCGCACTTTTTTTACTACGATATAAGCAACGATTTATCGTTTAAGCTACAACCCTATTCGGAAGGCAGCTACGCCTCTTCGGTGCGCTCCAATGCGCACGTCGGGTTGACCTTTAGTCTGACATTTTAAAGAAAACCAAAAAAATTGAATTTATGATGCGCTTTTTTCTTGCTTTACCGTTTTTGATGATTTTGTTTTTGCCCAGCTTGCGGGCAATCACAAAAGTGTATGAACGCGCTCCGCATACGGTAGCCGTTGATGATAGCAATATAGCCGGCGAAGTGGCAGGCGAGGTTGATGAGGACACGGTGGCGACCGTGCAGTCGGACGAAATGGCGGCGGCTACCGAGCTGATTGCCGACGAGCCGATGCTCCCCGCCGTTACGTCGGATTCGGTGTACATTGCACGCCTCAAGCGTCTTCATTCGGTGATAGATTTGCCGTTCAACAGCATTGTTCGCAGGTACATTCAGCTCTACACTGAGGACAAGCGCGACAAAGCGGAGAACATACTCGGCTTGTCGGAGTACTACTTTCCCATTTTTGAGCAAATATTAGACCAATACGGCATCCCGCTGGAGCTGCGCTACCTTGCGGTGATAGAATCGGCGCTAAACCCGCAAATTGTATCGAGGGTGGGGGCTACGGGCTTGTGGCAGTTTATGTACAGCACGGGCAGGCTCTACGGGCTAAACGTAACCTCTACGATGGACGACCGCTGCGACCCGATTAAGGCAACGCACGCCGCCGCGCAGCACCTGCGCGATTTGTACAACACGTTTGGCGACTGGACGCTTGCTATAGCCGCCTACAACTGCGGAACAGGCAACGTAAAAAAAGCCATCCGGCGCTCCGGACAGCACGACTTTTGGGGTATTTACCACTACCTGCCGCGCGAAACGCGCGGCTACGTGCCGGCATTCATCGGCGCTGCCTACATGATGAGCTACAGCAAGGAGCACGGGCTAAAAATCCCCAAGTACAATTTTAAAAAGTACTTCAGCTACGACACGGTGCACGTAAGGCAGTGGATGCACTTTGACCAGATTGCGGCGGTTACGGGCATTTCGGTGGTAGCGCTGCGCGACCTCAATCCCCAGTACCGGCGAGACATTGTGCCCGGTAACGAGCGCACCTGCACGCTGAAGCTGCCCGTTGAATACGTGAGCAGCTACATTGATGGGGAAAATATAATAACGCAGTACTGCGCCGAAAAATACAACCCAAAAACAATGGTTGCGCCTGCCGGATTCACGGCTTACGTTCCTTCGGGGAAAACAAAAATCGTGCACAAGGTGAAAAAAGGCGATGTGCTTGGCTCTATTGCCGCGCACTACGGCGTGTATGTGCAAGACCTCAAGCAATGGAACGCATTGCGCTCAAACTACATCAGAGAGGGGCAAAAATTGAACGTGTACGTAAATCCAAGCAAAGCAGCCCGCTATACGGCGCAAAACGCAAGCTCGAGCAAGGCTGTGCAGGAAATGCCGGCAGGACAGCAAAGCGATTTTCTATACTATCAGGTAAAGCAAGGCGATACGCTCTGGAGCATATCGCAGCAGTACAAGTATCTTGGCATTACGCCATCAGATTTGATGTCGTTGAACAACATGAGCGCCACCACCAAAATAGTAGCGGGGCAAACAATTAAGATTAAAAAAATCGGGTAAAAATCTTTTGCTACATGTAACATGTATTTCGTAAAAACCGAAGAGACAATACGCCTTTCCGAGATTCTGGCAGGGATGATTCTGGTTTTCTCCCTGCTGTTTTTTACCTGCGTGCTTTTTCCGGCGGAAGGTATTCGCTTATCGTCGCACCTTACGCTCACCTTTCCCTCCGTTCAGGACGTATTCGGCGTGTCGAACGACAACGTCAGGGTGGCATTTACCATTGATTGCAGCGAGTCGGGTTTTTCCAACTTTGTCAGCGAGCCGGAGCAGTGCGAAAAATCGGCGCTGCCGGTGAAGTGCACGCCCGAGCAAATACGCGCGCTGCCGGTGCAGCCTATTGAATACCCGCACGGCAAGGAAGACGCTCTGGACAACATTATGTCGGAGCTGGCGGCGCTGCACTCCGGCAGCCGCGAGCTGGTGCGCATCCTGCACTACGGCGATTCGCAGCTGGAAGCCGACAGAGTAACCATGTACCTGCGCAGCCGGCTGCAACAGGAGTTTGGCGGCGGCGGAGTAGGCTACGTGGCGCTCAACCCGCAAATACCGGTTAACCCGACGGTAAAAATCACCATGTCCCCCGATTGGGTATGCTCCGTTCCGGCGGTGAAGTACGAGCGTTCTGCGCCCCTGCGCGTGGGGCATTTGCTATCGAGCGTAAAGCTCCCGCAGAAGCAGCGGAAGGCAGCGTGGATAAAGGTAGAGCGTCGCGCAATTAAGTCATACCCGACGCTTAAATTTTCACGGGTAAAATTGCTGCTGACGAACTCCCATGCGCCGATATTTCTGGAGGTGAAAACGCCCTCAAAAACAATTTTTGCAAATACCATACAGCCCAATGCAGGCTTGCAAAGGCTGAGCCTGAGCACGCAGCAAAGCAGCGAACCCCTCACGCTGAGCTTTCGCGGGAACGGCTGCCCCGAAGTCTTCGGGCTTGCGCTGGACAACAGCGTCGGCGTAGCCGTCGATAATATTCCGCTGCGCAGCAGCTCCGGAATAGATTTTGTTAAGGTAAACGCGCCGCTCCTCGAGGAGAGCTACAGGCTTGTTGGCGCAAAGCTTATCATCCTGCAATTTGGCGCTAACGTGGTGCCGCAGGTTACGGAGAACTACAGCGTTTACGAGGATCAGCTCTACCGGCAGCTGGCGCTGATAAAGCAGCTGTCGCCAAAAATTAGCATACTTGTGGCAGGCGTATCAGACATGGCGCGGCGGCGCGGCGGCGTGCTGGCTTCGTACCCCAACATTGAAAAAATACGCAACGCACAGCGGCAGGCGGCGTTCAGGGCAGGCTGCGCATTTTGGGATACCTACGAGGCAATGGGCGGGAAAAACTCCATCATTTCGTGGGCTTACGCGCGACCCGTGCTTGCCACCAAAGATTTTTGCCACCTCAGCAACGACGGGGCAACGCTGCTGGCTGAGCTGATGTACCGCTCATTTGCGCAAGATGTGAGGAGATACATGGCTATGCGCAGGGCGGGAAACGCCGTGTCGCTTGCTGAAAATTTAGCCTCTCAATAACTTTTGAGGACAAATACATGGATATTTATAGCATACTGGAGGAGATTCTCATCTATAACGAAAGCTCTGCCCTTATTTTTACGAGGCTATCGTTCTGGATTTTTTTCATTGTGCTGCTATCGGGCTACCTGTTCATCTACAAAAAGGCGCACCTGACCAAAAGCCTTTACCTGCTTGCCTTCAGCATTTTTTTTTACTACAAGTCCAGCGGCGTTTACTTTTTGCTGCTGCTTTTCTCCACCACGCTCGACTTTCACCTTGCCAAAGCCATATACCGCAACCACCGCATCCTTGCCCGCAAGCTGCTGGTGGCGCTGAGCGTTACCGTCAACCTCGGCTTGCTGGCCTACTTCAAGTACGCATACTTTTTCACCTCCATCATCAACGATTTCTTTGGGACGGAATGTCGCGTGGTAAATATTTTTTCGGCAGCTGCGAACATGCTTACCGGCGCAGAAAAGTTCGATATGGATAACCTTATCCTGCCCATAGGAATTTCGTTTTACACCTTTCAAATTCTCAGCTACACGATTGACGTTTACCGGCGCAGGGTGAAGCCCGTTGACAGCATTATCGATTTTGGGTTTTACGTTTCGTTTTTCCCCTCGCTGGTGGCAGGCCCCATTGTTCGCGCGGCGGAATTTATTCCGCAGATATACCGGGAGTACAGCGTTACGCGGCGCGAAATGTGGCACGCCGTATTTTTGATTTTGAACGGGCTGGTGAAAAAAGTTGCCATTTCGGACTACATTTCGCTCAACTATGTCGATCGCGTTTTTGACAACCCGGAGCTGTACTCGGGCTTTGAGCTGCTCATGGGAGCGTACGGCTACGCAATTCAAATCTACTGCGATTTTTCGGGCTACACCGATATTGCCATTGGGGTGGCGCTGCTGCTGGGATTCCGCCTGCCGCTCAACTTCAACTCGCCCTACTGCGCCGCAAGCATGCGCGACTTTTGGCGGCGATGGCACATTTCGCTTTCGTCGTGGCTGCGCGACTACCTTTACATTCCGCTCGGCGGAAACCGGAAAGGCAAGCTGAGAACCTACCTCAACCTGATGCTCACCATGCTGCTGGGAGGGCTGTGGCACGGCGCAAGCTACAAGTTCATAGCGTGGGGCGGCCTGCACGGGCTTGCCCTTGTCGTCGGTAGATTTTGGGAGAAGCGTTGCGCTACGCTGCGGTGGGGAAAGGTGAAGCTGCCGCGCTTTCTGTTCGTCCTGCTCACCTTTCACTTTGTGTGCTTCACCTGGATATTCTTCAGGTCTGCCGACGTGTCGCAGGCGCTGTATTTTATTCGCCGCATTGCCGCCGAATTTTACTTCCACGCCATTCCGGAGGTGGTAGCGGGGTATGGCCTGATATTTGGGCTAATGCTGGCGGCGTATATTATCCACTTTTTACCGCAAAAGCTCAAAATCCGCTGCCGCGAGGCGTTTATTAGCCTGCCGAGCGTGGTGAAGATTTTTGTGGTGCTGCTGGCCGTGTTTTTTATCTACCAAGCTTCCTCGTCGGAGCTGCAACCGTTTATTTACTTTCAATTTTAGCGCATGAAAAAGAACCGTAACATACGCTTTGGGAAGCCGCTGCTGCTTCTCTCGGCAGCGCAGCTTTTTTTGGCAGGATGCGCCACAATGCGGCAAACTGCACAGAAAGCCGACAGCGAATTTTATCGCGAGTACTCAAAAAAAATGGGCGTAAGCTTTAACGGAACGGAAGACGAAAGCTTTCTCCGCGCGTCGGCGGGGTGGCTCGGCGTACCCTACCGCTACGGCGGGCAGAGCCGCAGCGGTATAGACTGCTCGGCGCTGGTGGGCAGCGTTTACAGGGAAGCTTACGGGATTACGCTCCCGCGCTCAACGAGCGCCATTGCAGAGCGGGCAAAGCGCATAAAAAGGAGTGAGCTGGTCTGCGGCGATTTGCTCTTTTTCACCATAAAGGATAAAAAAGCGTCGCACATTGGCGTTTACTTGGCAGACGGCAAGTTCCTGCACGCTTCCACCTCAAAGGGGGTGAGCGTTGCAGACCTTGGCAACGCCTACTGGAGCAAATACTTTTCGGGAGCAGGGCGCGTGCGCACGCCGACGGCAGCGCAAAAAAACGGACAAGCTCCGCAGCGACCCGCACCCGCTGCCGAAAAGAAAAAAAACACCGCCGCCAAGCCCAAGCCTGCAAAAAGTACGGATAGTAGCGACAACGACATTATCATTGTTTTCGACGAAGAATTTTGAGCGTCGCAGTACCTTATATTACAGCTTCCAATAAGTTATTGCAATTTGCCAAAAATACCCCTGCGCAAGTTGAGTAAAAAAATAAGGGCGAATGTATCGTGGAATGAAACCGGCGCTACTAAGGGGGCTTTTGAGAATAAGGGTTTTAAAGGCAACAATGGTAAAAATCAAAGATTATATGCGTAACCCCTTATTTCCCCAAAGCCCCCTTAGTAGCGCAAAAAGCACGCAACCCATGCCCACCCTTATTCCTTTATTGTCAAATTGTAATTGTTTATTGGAAGCTATTTAAGGGAAAATCGGATGGCGGAGTGGCGCTCTACGCCCCAAATATCAGCGTGTGGTACTGCACCACGTAGGTGAGCGCCACGAGCATGAAGAAGAAAAAGCCTGCCAAACGCCTGTACTTGGTGAGGGTGAGAAAATTGGCGATAAGCACGCTTGCCGGAATGGCCATCAGCGGAAGCAGAAACATGGAGCCGGAGGGAAGCGTTAGCATCACCGCCAGCATGATAAAAAACGTCCACACAAACAGCATGTGTATTTTTTTCACCTTAACCCGCGAGGTCAACATTCCGCGCACAAGCATAAACATTGCCAACACTACCAGCAGCAGCAGGTACAGCAGGTAACCCCATTCTACTACGCGTCCGTTCTCAAGAATCCGCTCCGAAAAGGAGAACAGGCAGATATAAAGCTGCCGGAAAAGGATAAATCCATCGTTTTTGGCAAAAAAGAAGGCGACAAAGGCGTACAAGTAGGGCAGCGCCGCGCCGCACAGGGCAACCACCCAGTCGCGCCACACCACAGGCGTGCAGAGTAGCGGCAAGGCTATCGGCAAAATCAGGAGCAAAAAAATGGCCGAAGCCGAAAACAGCGACGCCAAAGAAAGAAGCATGGCTGCCAAAAAAATGGAGACGAGCACCCGCTTGTTGAGGTACACCCTAAGCAGCAAAAACAACCCCGCCATGAAGCACAGCGCGGCAATATACGAACCGTTCATGCACTTTTGTATGGGGAATGCGGAGCAAATGAGCACGAACACAAACGGCGGCAGGTAGATTTGCTCCGGCGCAAAAAAGTGCTTTCCGCTCAGGCTGATGAGCAGCCCTGCCAGCAGGTACATGAGCAGGAACGCCGCAATGGTCGATACCAGCGGGCTGAGCTCTACCAGCTCCATGAGGTATTGCTCGAGCGGCATCATGGGGATGTCGTCTTTGACCTGCATGGGCTCGGAGAAATTTGTTTTCCACAGCGAAAGCGCAACGAGCAGGCTGATGAAGATAGCCGTAGCCGATTGTTTTTTGAAGATACCGAACATAATCAATGAATTTCAGCTTGCCGTTTCCGTACTCAAAATTCGCTTTATTACCGTTTGTGCGCTCACCACGCGGTTGGCCGCCTCGGGGATAACAAGGCTCTGCGGGCTTTCTATCACATCGTCGGTTACAATCATGTTGCGGCGCACGGGCAGGCAGTGCATGAAGTAGGCGTTGCCGGTGAGCGCCATTTTTTCGGCGTCCACCGTCCAAGCCCTGTCCTTGCTCAGGATTTTCCCGTAGCTGTCGCCCGCGTAAGCCGCCCAGTTTTTGGCGTAAATAAAGTCGGCTCCCGCAAAAGCTTTGCGCTGGTCGTACTCCACCGTTGCCTTGCCCACAAACATGGGGTCGAGCTCGTAGCCTTCGGGGTGCGTTATGACAAATTCGTAGTCCGTAGCGTTCATCCATTCGGCAAAGGAGTTGGGCACGGCCTGCGGTAGCGCGCGCGGGTGCGGCGCCCACGTGAGCACCACTTTGGGGCGAGTGGTTTTTTTGTACTCCTCAATGGTTATCAGGTCGGCGAAGCTTTGCAGCGGGTGGCGCGTTGCCGCCTCCATGCTCACCACCGGCTTGCCCGAATACTTCAAAAACTGGTTGAGTATCACCTCTTGATAATCCGTCTCTTTACTTTCAAATCGCGCAAACGAGCGAACGCCAATCACGTCGCAGTAGCAGCCCATGACCGGAATAGCCTCGAGAATGTGCTCCGGCTTGTCGCCGTCCATGATTACGCCGCGCTCCGTTTCCAGCTTCCACGCGCCCTGATTTACGTCGAGCACAATGGCGTTCATTCCGAGGTTTAGCGCAGCCCTCTGGGTGCTGAGGCGCGTGCGCAGGCTCGAGTCGAAAAAAATGAGTAGCATGGTCTTGTTTTTGCCCAGCGTATCCCACTTAAATGGCGTTTTTTTTACCTCAAGCGCTTCTTTCAAAGCAACATTCAAGTCGTCAATATCTTGCACGCAGGTAAAATGCTTCATGGCTATTAGCGGATATTTAAGTTCATAAAGTTACAAAGGTAAACTTTTTTTATGTATTTTTGCCGTTCAATATGCTTTCCCCCAAAAGAAAATCGTGCATATTGAGTATGAACGTACTACAAGAAAAAATATATCGCATTGAGTATCAAAATTAGCATCGCCGACGAGCGGCACGCTACGTATGCAGCGCGTATCTGCGAGCTCATCAACGAGTCGGCAAAGCAGCGCGGGACGGGGATTGCCTCGCGCACTCCGGAGTACATTGCGCAAAAAATCCGCGACGGAAAAGCCGTCATTGCCGTTGACGCTGCCGCCAACGAAGTGGTGGGATTTAGCTATATCGAAACGTGGGGACACGGCAAGTTCGTGGCAAACTCCGGGCTTATTGTCAACCCCGACTACCGGCACATGGGGCTGGCGTACAAAATAAAGAAAAAAATCTTTAACCTTAGCCGGAAAAAGTTCCCGCAAGCCCGCATTTTTGGCATTACCACCGGCTTGGCCGTGATGAAAATCAACTCGTCGCTGGGGTACGTGCCGGTTACCTTTTCGGAGCTTACCGACGACGAGGAGTTCTGGAAAGGCTGCAAGGGCTGCCGTAACTACGATATTTTGCAGCGCAACAGCCACCGCATGTGCCTTTGCATCGGTATGCTGTACGACCCCAAGAAGCACCAGAGCCTGTGGCAGCGCTTCGTTGACTTCATTCGCCGGAACAACCTGCGCGCGCAGCGGCTGCGCTTCCGCTGGTGGATGCGCAACAGAAGGTTGAAGCAAAGAAAATTGAGAATTGAAAGCGAGTAAAATTTGTGGCGGAAAAAGAGGACGGTTTCGGGGAGAGGCGATATTTTCTACCGAGCGATACGCCCCTACGGATGCCGTAAACCCGAAATACGCGCGAAAGTTGATTAATCTATAAATAACAATTAAACTTAAGCTCTAATGGACAAGCAACAAATTATAAAGTACCAGTCCGACTTCGATGAAATCGGTCATTTTATCAACGGCGAGGATGCCAACGAGCAACTTGAGGTGTGGTTTGCACGCGAGCTGCAAACCCTGCTTGGCTATACTCGTTGGGAAAATTTTATTGTCGCCATTCAGCGAGCGGCAGTTTCTTGTAAAACGCAGGGAATCAATGAGGATGATCATTTTCGTGAGGTCACGAAAATGATAGAAGTAGGCAAGGGAGGCAAGCGCGAAGTTAACGATTTTATGCTTACCCGCTACGCCTGCTACCTGATTGCGCAAAACGGCGACCCCAAGAAAGAAGAAATTGCTTTTGCCCAAAGCTATTTTGCCATACAAACACGCAAAACCGAGCTGATTGAGGAGCGAATAAACCTGCTTTCCCGTTTGGAAACCCGTAACAGGCTGCGGGTTTCCGAAAAACAACTTTCGCAGAATATTTATGAGCGCGGCGTTGACGAAAAAGGATTTGGCCGTATTCGCTCTAAGGGTGATACCGCCTTGTTTGGCGGATATACCACCGAAGACATGAAAAAGCGTTTGGGGGTAAAATCGAGCCGCCCGCTGGCTGATTTTTTACCAACGCTGACCATTGCCGCCAAAAATCTGGCTACGGAAATGACCAACCATAACGTGGACGCCAAAGATTTGCAAGGCGAAGTACCCATAACAAGCGAGCACGTGCAAAACAATCACAGCGTGCGCGAAATACTGGGGAAGCGCGGCATAAAGCCGGAAGAGCTTCCGCCCGCCGAAGACATTAAAAAATTGGAGCGCCGCGCAGCAAGTGAAGGAAAAACGATTGAGAAATCTGCAAAAAAATTGCCCAAAGCTTAATGCAGAAGCCCCACAGCAGCTACAATTGCAGATTATTAGGGTGACGCTTCCTTTAGTGAAAAATGATTAAGGATTAAAATGTAAAGAAATTGATATGGAAAAAGTTTTAGTTGCCTTTAGCGGAGGCTTGGACACCTCGTTTTGCGTCAAGTACCTGAAGGAAGAAAAAAAGATGGAGGTGCATACGGCGCTCGTCAACACGGGCGGTTTTAGCGGAAGCGAACTCGACGCCATTGCCCGCAAAGCTGCCGAGCTGGGCAGCACAAGCCACGTAAATATTGACGTTACGCAGGAGTATTTCGACAAGTGTATTCGCTACATGATTTACGGAAATATTCTCAAAAACAGCGTCTATCCGCTTTCGGTGAGCTCCGAGCGGGCGTTTCAGGCTATCGCCATTGTGGAGTACGCCAAGAAAATCGGGGCTAAGCACATTGCGCACGGCAGCACCGGCGCAGGCAACGACCAAGTGCGCTTTGACCTCATCTTTCAGGTCGTTGCGCCCGAAGTAAGCATTATTACGCCCATCCGCGACCTCTCCATTTCGCGGCAGGAGGAGATAGATTTCCTCAAAAAGCATGGCTACGATTTTCCGTGGGCAAAGGCAAAGTACTCCATCAATCAGGGGCTGTGGGGCACGAGCGTGGGCGGCGTGGAAACGCTCAAGGCCGACGGCGAGCTGCCCGAAGAGGCTTACCCCACGCAGGTAACCAAAAGCGGCAGCGAAAAGGTGCACGTTGAGTTTGAGAAGGGGCAACCTGTGGCGCTCAACGGAAAAAAGTTGCCCGCAGTGGCGCTCATCCGCGAGCTGAAGAGCATTGCAGCCCCCTACGGCATTGGGCGCGACACGCACGTGGGCGATACCATCATCGGCATTAAGGGGCGCGTGGGGTTTGAGGCCGCCGCGCCGCTCATTCTCATCAAAGCGCACCACCTGCTCGAAAAGCACGTGCTCACCAAGTGGCAACAGTACTGGAAAGAGCAGCTGGCAAGCTGGTACGGCATGTTGCTGCACGAGGCGCAGTACCTCGAACCCGTGATGCGCGACATCGAAAAATTCCTTGAATCGACGCAGCAAAACGTGAGCGGGAGCGTGGAGGTAAAGCTGCAACCGTACCACTTTTCCGTTGTGGGCTGCAAGAGCGAGCACGACCTGATGAGCAGCAAATTCGGCGAATACGGCGAAATCAACAAGGCGTTTACCGGCGACGACGTGAAAGGGTTCACCAACATCCTGAGCATGCAAATGAAAATATACAGCAGCGTGAACAAGCCTGTATAAGCTGAAAGCTGGGAGTTGCATGTGCCGGATTTCCGCGCCGCTGTCCCGCGCGTAGAGGCGCACGACGTGCATCTCTACGCCAGCAGGTTGCCGCAAGCGGGTAGTAGAAAAATGAGTATTTCCCTTTTTTTCGCAATTTCCCGTACCAAGGCAGCAGAAAAAGATTTATAATTCGTATATTCATAATTAAAAATGGTATCTATCGGTATTGTTGGCGGGACGGGATATACCGCCGGAGAGTTGCTGCGCATCCTCGTGGGGCATCCGCAGGCAGAGGTGAGGTTTGTGCACAGCGCCTCCGGCGCGGGCAAGGCAGTGGGCGAAGTGCACCGCGACCTGCTGGGCGAAACCGACCTGCGCTTCACAGACAAGCTCTCGGACGTTGACGCGCTTTTTCTGTGCCTCGGGCACGGCTTGTCCGCCGATTTTTTGCAGAAAAACAGCGTCGCCAAGCGCACCAAAGTTATAGACCTTGGCAACGATTTCAGGGTAAGCCCCACGAGTTGCGGCGAGCGGAATTTTGTGTACGGGCTGCCCGAAATTTTCCGCGAGCAAATCCGCGCGGCCGACAGCATTGCCAACCCCGGCTGCTTTGCCACCGCCATACAGCTGGCGCTGCTGCCGCTTGCGCAAGGCAAGCTGCTGAAAAGCGAGGTGCACGTGAACGCCATCACCGGAAGCACCGGCGCCGGACGCTCGCTGAGCGAAACCGGACACTTCAGCTACCGCAGCAACAATTTGGCCATCTACAAGCCGTTTACGCACCAGCATTTGGGCGAAATCGGCAAGACGCTGGCGGCGGTGCAGGGCGGCGGCGTCCCCGAAATCAGCCTCATACCCGTGCGCGGGTGCTTTACGCGCGGAATTTTTGCCGCGCTATACACGGAGTGCGACCTTTCCGGCGAGGAAGCCGGAGATTTGTATGAAAAATTCTATAAAACGCACCCGTTTACCTTTGTGTCGAGCAAGGAAATATCTCTAAAGGAGGTGATTAATACCAACAAATGCTTTCTGCACGTGCAAAAAATCGGTAAAAAGCTGCTCGTTACCTCCGCCATTGATAACCTTGTGAAAGGCGCTTCGGGGCAAGCTGTGCAAAATATGAACCTCCTGTTTGGAATTGACGAAGTATCAGGGCTAAAGCTGAAGCCAAGTGGATTTTAGTTCAATCTACTAAATATTATTATTAACGTTTTAAAATATAAATTATTTTTCTATAAGATTTTCTTAAATATAAAAATGGGATATTTGCATGTTAATTTATACTTATGCTTTTTATCTTTTACTGTATCGTATCATCCTTTGTTGTTACCTTCCTACTGCTGCCGGTGCTCATTGAAGTGCTAACCAAGCAGCGCTTGCTGGATATTGGCGGACGACGAAAAATCCACAAAGGTTTTATCCCCTCCATGGGGGGGATTGCCATTTTTTTGGGCTTTATCTTCTCCATAAGCGTTTGGGTGCCGCTGAGCGATTTAGGCTACTATCGTTACCTTTACGCCGCCATGCTCTTTATTTTCATCATAGGCTTGCGAGACGACTTTCTCCCCGTAAGCCCGCGCAGCAAGCTGGCAACGCAGCTGCTGGCGGCCATCATTGTGGTATGGGGGGAGGACTACATGGGTATTCGTATTACTTCGCTCTGCGGTTTCTGGGGCATTTATGAGCTGCCGCTTGTGGTCAGCTATGCGTTCAGCGTTTTTGTGATTATAGTTATTACCAATGCCTTTAACCTCATCGACGGGCTTGACGGGCTGGCGGGGCTGATTGGAGCTATGGCGTTCACCTTTTTAGCCTGCTGGTTCATGCTGGTGCGCGACGGGCAAAACCACAGCTGGACAATGGCGCTGATGCTTATTGCGCTTATTGGCAGCGTTGTGGCGTTCTTGTGCTACAATTGGCATCCCGCCACCATATTTATGGGCGATACAGGGTCGCTGGTGCTGGGCTTTGCCTTCTCAATTGCCATTGTCAAATTCCTGCAAATCTCCGGAAATCCTGACTTTGTAAGCGTTTACAAGTTCAACGCTCCCATAAGCATGGCGCTTGCCTTTGCCATCATTCCGCTGTTCGACACGGGGCGTATTTTTTTGCTGCGCCTGAGTCAGGGTCGCTCTCCTTTCATGCCCGACAAGCTGCACATTCATCATTTGCTCATGCGCATGGGGTTTAGCCACTCGCAGGTTGCGCTGATTCTGGGCACAATGTACGCGCTGCTGTTGGGCGCTACCTACCTGCTTGCAAAGCGGCTGTCCGACAACTTTCTTGTTCCCCTCCTTGTGATTGTCTGCATAGGATTACACTTTTTGCTCGACTATGCTGTTAACTTTGTTTTTCATTATCGCCGTCGCAACCAAGTGAAAGAGGAAGGCGTGGCAGTTTAAGGCCGGTTTTGCCCCCAATCCGGCAATAATTCGCTACCCTCAAGGGATAACGCTGACGAACGAAAAGCCCTGCGAAAATCGCTGATTTTGGCGCTGATTTCGTGAAGGTAACAAGAGGGGCAGCCATGAAAGAAGCCTTGTAAATGTTTTCGGAAGTAAAGCATTTGCAGCCGATGGAGGGTAGGAAAGCCAAAACAACTCATTCGGGATTACGCATAAACTGAACTTAGCTCGCCAAGCATTGAACATTTTTGACATAGACCTGTGGTACGAAATATGGGTAACCATTACGCGCAACAAGATGCGAAGCCTGCTCACGGGCTTCGGCGTGTTTTGGGGTATCCTTATGCTGGTCGTCATGCTTGGCTCCGGAACGGCGTTTGAAACCGGAGTGCTGAAAAACGTAGAAGGCTTTGCAACCAACACCGCCTTTTTTTTCCCCGAGAGAACGGGAAAACCTTTCAAGGGATTTCGCAAGGGGCGACACTGGGATATGCACAACGGCGACATTGAGGTAATTCGCAAAACGCTGTCGAGCGTCAAGTATATTTCGCCCATGCTGTTTGGCGGAAACGCCGAAGGCAACGTGGCGTATAGCGACCGGACGGGCGCATACAACGTGCGCGGCGTTTACCCCGACTACGCCAGAGTGGAGCAGCAGCGCTACCTCTTTGGACGCTTCGTAAACGATGTGGACATACTGCACAAGCGTAAGGTGTGCGTTATTGGGACGCGCGTGTACGAGGAATTTTTCAGGAAGGGAGAAAATCCGATTGGGCAGCAAATCCGCGTAAAAGGCATCTACTTTCAGATTGTGGGCGTTACCGACGGCGTGTCGGGCGTACAGATTGGCGGACGCTCGTCGGAAACGGTATCCATCCCCTTCACCACCTTTCAGCAAGCCTACAACCAGGGCGACATTGTACATTTCTTGGGGCTTACCGCCAAAGACGGCGTAAACATTGAGTTGATGGAGCAGGAGGTGAAGGCTGTGCTGCGCGCGCAAAACAAAATCGCCCCCGACGATGAACAGGCAACCGGCAGCTTCAACGTGTCGCGCACGTTCAAAATGTTCAATTCGCTGTTTGCGGGCATCCGGCTGCTGGTGTGGTTTGTGGGCGTTGGGACGCTGCTGGCGGGCATAGTGGGCGTGAGCAACATTATGCTGGTAACGGTGCGCGAGCGTACGCGCGAAATTGGCGTGCGGCGGGCGCTGGGAGCCAAGCCGTCAAAAATCGTCATACAGATTATGGCAGAAAGCCTGCTGCTCACCTCGCTTGCCGGCTTGCTGGGGCTGAGCGTGGGCGTAGGCTTGCTGGACGTTGTAGATACCATCCTCTTGGCAAACCCCAACCCCGATATGTTTTTTGTAAACCCGCGCATTGATTTCGGCGCAGCGGTAAAAGCTTCGGCAGCGTTGCTGCTCAGCGGCATGGTAGCGGGCGTTATCCCAACGTGGCGGGCGCTCAAGATAAAGGCAATTGATGCGATAAGGGAGGAGTAAGCATTTCAAAATTTCGCCTAAAAAATCTGCAAAGGCTTTCGCAGCGCTTACCATTCGGGCACAGCAAAGAGTTTCGCCATGCTACAGAAGCCCCCCAAGAGTAGCAGCCTTGCATGGCTGCGCGCCGAAATGCCGCATTCGCAGCGCTACAGCAGCAGCTCGGTGAGCAGCAGGTTAAAAACCAGAATACAAATGCAGCTCGTTACCACAGCCCGCGTGCTGTTGCGTCCAACCTCCTGCGTGCCGCTCTGCACGCTGTAGCCCCAAAATGCCGAAACGGAGGAAAGAATAAACGCAAACACCATCGATTTGATGATGGAGTAGGTAACGTAGTAGGGCGTAAAATCGCGCTGAATACCTTCAATGTACTCGTCCACCGTGAGGTAATCCGTGAGCGCCATGCCCGTCAGCCCGCCGGAAATGCCCAGAGCAATGCTGAAAATGGTGATGAACGGCATGAGAATAACCAGCGACAGTATTTTTGGCAAAATGAGGTAGCACGCCGAGTTTAAGCCCATCAGCTCGAGAGCGTCTATTTGCTCGGTGATGCGCATGCTGCCTATCTGCGAGGCAATGTTGGAGCCGACTTTTCCCGCCAGAATGAGGGCAATCATGGTGGAGCAAAACTCCAGAATGAGCGAGTCGCGGGTAGCCAGCCCAACCATGTAGTAGGGGGCGTTCAGCAGGTTGAGCGAGGTTTGAATGGCGATAACAGCGCCCACAAAGACGGATACAATGGCAACTATGGCAAGCGAATTCATGCCCAGCTCCATCATTTCGTCCAGCATTTGGGCGTAAAAAATACGCCACCGCTGCGGCCTGCTGAAAACGCGCCGCATGAACAGAAGGTAACGCCCTATGTCGGTAAAAAACTTCAACGCATACGAAATATTGGGGGAGCAAAATTATATGAAATGCCGCACTTTTCCAAGCGCAAGCAAATAAAAATCATGCCCGCGTACATTCCGCCCTTGACGGGACGCATGTTTTTACCCTTTTTCCCGAAACAGCAAGCGAAAGGCCGCCGCCGGGGGTATCGGCTTCATGAATGAGTACGTCTCCACCCGATTGGCAGGCGGCAAAAAGCGCCGCCTGCGAAAAAATAGATTTCATTGCGCACAAAGCTACGTGTTTTTTATAAATACAAACAAATTACCTCCCAACAAGATTTAACCCCTGTCGGGAGGTAAAATTGCAAGCTCCGTTACCTCACTTCAAACACTTTGGCGTCATACAGCCCCTGCCCAATGCCCGAAATCCGCAGGCCCACGCGGGCATACAGCTTATGGTGAGCGGCGAGGTCGCCGATATTGTTGTTTGAGTATCGCCTTGTCGCGCGTTATCGTCTTTCTTGCACGAAAGTGTGAGCGGGTCTGCTATAAGCGCACTTAATGTAAAAATTGTTCATGTATTCATAGCTGTAAGATTTTGTTAGTCTAATTTTTCTCGAAAGTAATAGTCATGGCGCTCAGGTCAACCGTTACGCGGTAGTTGCCGGTTTCTTCGGGCTTGATTTTCCATTTCCAGTCATCCCCTCCCTCTCTGGCCACCAGACTGTTATCCGTAATAGGCGCATTTTCCTGTGCCGGCCGGAGGTTCCATCCGTCCCAGTCTCTTTTTGTAAGGATTTTAAATGAGTCTTCACCGTCATTATCGCCGGTCAAAGTTCCTTCATACACAAATATGCCGTCATCCCATGTGAGTTCCACGGCATCGTTCGGACTCCATCCTGCCGGAACGGCATCCCCAACAAAATAGATATGCTCAAAATAATATTGAAAACGCTTGAAGTTTATTTTCATATTTTTCCTGTCCACATTGATACTGTGCAGTCCGGAGAGTGTTTGAAAGCGGTCGTCAGGCTGGCTGACCGCGGTTCTTTCGACCAGCGTATGGTCGTCTGCGCCTTTGTTGAGCGAGGGCAATTCCTCATTGGGTTTATACACGAATTTGAAATCGCCCTCGCTTGGAAGTTCCCCCAACCACGTATATTGACGGCCGTTTACTTGCTCCGTAAGTTGTATAGGAACGCTCCCCACGGCTGTGCCCGTTATCCATAAGGGCACGGAAGCGTAGGCGTAAGTAACTACGTCGAACTTGGTTACTGCAATTTCGGGATACACGAACTTCGCGCCCCTGACATTGGCTACTACCCGCGCCTCCAGCGACACTTCTTCGCCCGGATGTGTTTTCCATTGCTCCAATATTAGCTCATTCAATTCTTCAACCGTGAAACTTTTGGTAAAATCCGTAATGGTGTCCCTTGGGGTGGCGGTTTTCAAGTCCGTGGAAAAATTATTGTCGGCAAGGTCCATACTGAAGATATAGGTGACGGTGTCGGTGGGGCTGCGGTCAATGCCTTTGTTCCATGTAAACGTGACGGCCGTTTCCCGTTCGTTTTTTTCCAACAGCACCACTTCTTCAGTGGGGCCGGTAAGGGTTAGGGGAGCGCCGCTCACGGCATCCCCGTCCGACTTTTCGCAGGCAGGCAGCAGCACTCCCGCCGCTATTATTCCTATCCAGCGCCGTAAGCCAAAGCCGACGGTTGATAAAACTTTGTAATTCATAATTCTTAGCTTTTCAATTCATAATTCATAATTCACAATTCATAATTTTTTATTATTCCCCGCTCCAGCCAGGCAGCTGCCGCAGGTTGGGGTTTTTGTCAATCTGGTTCTGGTGTATGGGGAACCAGTTGTTTTTCCACGAGAACGCCTTGGGCGTGCACTTCGTACGCACGTAAAACGCATCGTTATCCTTGCCGTAGCGGTTCATGCCCCACACATCGCCTTTCAGTAGTTCTTCCACTTTATCCCAGCGCCGGATGTCGTCGAAGCGGACGGCGAATTCGCAGTTCATTTCCACCCGGCGTTCGCGGTGGATGGCTTCGCGCATGGCATCCTGTTCCACGGGCGCCGTGATAGCATCGTTGCCGGAGCCGCCGTATATCGGTATGCCTGCGCGCTCCCTGATTTTATTCAGGTAGGTCAAGATGTCAGGGTTCGAGGGTTCACATTCATTCAGCGCTTCGGCGTAGTTCAGGTAGGCCTCGCCCAAGCGGTAAAGGATACCGGGACGGTATGGCATTGTCCCGTTTCTCACATCCACATTCGGGTGTACCCTTTTACGAAGCAGGTACCCGCTTTCGGGTGAATCATGTGTTCCGTTGTTGTCCGCACCGTTCAAGAAAAAATTCACACGCCGGCTGCTTATTCTGTAGTATGCATTGTTGAATAACACCGACGCATAAAAACGCGGTTCACGATCGCAATACATATTAAAAGTGCCTGCATTGGTTACCGGGTTGTCGTCATTGTTGCGGTCAGCACCCTGCGCTTCTATCCATTTGGTTTTACGGACATCGTCGGCTGCTGAAAAGCCTGTTTCCGAATAGTAAGACTCTCCGTTGATAATGGGCGAACCATCGGTATTATAACCCAGGATGGGCGGGAGGCCGTTTTTCATGAAGAAAGCATCGACCAGCGACTGGGATACCCCCAACCCTCCATTGCCCGAAGAACCGTAAGGGCTGGCATGTCTGTTATGCTCTCCATAGCCGCAGTCGAAAGGACGGGCAAAGAGTATTTCCTTGTTCCCCTGGGTGAACTCTATGTATGACATATTACTGTACGACAGGAACGGGTCGATGGTGCCGTCGGCATTACGTTCAATATAGAGCGCATGCCCATTGCTTTCCGCCAGGTCGATAAGCTCCTTGCAGGCGTCGGCGGCGCGTTTCCACTTTTCGGACTTGTATTCGGAGTCGAAAATCTTTTCGCCTTCGTTGTTTACATAGTTGACGTATTCGGGGCGCTGGTTGCCGTTAACCAGCGGGCTTGCCGCAAAGAGCAACATTCTTGCCCGCACCGCATAACACATCACCGAAGTGGCCCTGCCGTATTTCCGGTTTTCAGTGTAATAAGCGGGCAATTTGCTTGCGGCGTCTACCAGCTCGGCGTCTATCCAGTCAATCACCCCGTCGTAGGGGGTTTGCCCTATAAACAGTTCCTCTTCCGACGCATCGAAACTCGACAGCCATGTTTGCAGCGGTATGGCGCCGTAGGTGTTCACCAGCAGGTAATAGTAATAGGCAATCAGGAATTGGCACTCGGCTTTCATCAGGTTCACTTCTTCCTGGGTAACCCCCTGTTCGGCATTGGCCCTAACATTATCAATGAAGATGTATGCCGACCGTATTCTCGTGGGCAGGTTACCCCAGTAATCCCCAATCCATGCGGTTTCGGAGTTCCAGTTGCCTGCGAGTTTGGAAACGCCGTCCCAGCTATAAGCGCCCCAACCGAAATTAACAAGGTAGTCGTCGGCATACATGTCATAATTTTTTACGCCCGGTTTTTCCCAATACGGGTCGGGTATGGCGCTGTAGATGCCCGCCAGCCAGTCTTCGGTGCGGGTTTTGTCGCGGAACACCATCTCCATGGTTAGCTGGTCGTCGGGCGCTTTGTCCAAGTAATCGCAGGATGCGCCGGCCAGCAGCGCCAGCAGCATTGTTGCTTTTATGTACATTCTGTATTTCATAATTTAAAGATTTAAAGATTGTTTTATTTAAATGTAATGTCGAGGCCAATGGAGAGCGAGCGCATGATGGGGTAGCGCAGGCCGTTCGTTGTGTCCAGTTCCGGGTCCCAGAGCTTGAAGTCCGAAAAGCAGAGGAGGTTGGCGCCGCGCAGGTAAAACCGCGCATGGCTTACCCACATCTTCTCCGACCACTTTTGCGGCAGGGTGTAGCCCACTTCTAAATTTTTCATCCGCAGCATGCTCATGTCTTTCAGCCACCATGTTGATTCTTGGCGGTTGTTCTCATTTAATCCCCAGTGGAGGCGCGGGTAGAACACGTTCTGGCTCGGGTTTTCGGCCGTCCAAGCGTCTCGGGCATTGCTGTAGATATTGCCGGTAGTGCCCATATTCGAGCCCGGGATGAAATCGCTCGCGCGTCCGATGACTCTGTCGGTAAACTCATTCCCCTGGAAGAGGAACGCAAGGTCGAACTGTTTGTAGTTTATGCTCGCCGCGAAGCCATATACCAATTGCGGATCGACGGTGCCCCCGATGGCCGTCCGGTCCATCTCGGTAATCACGCCGTCGTCGTCCATATCCACATACTTAATGTCGCCGGGATATACTCTGCTGGTAAATTTGTGTATGGGGATACCTTCCTTGAGTTCACCGGTTTCCAGGTCTGCGAAGTCGTCAACGGTAAACAGTCCGGCATCCACCAGCCCAAATATCTGGTTTACGGGTTTACCCATTGCCGAGCGCGTAGTGCCGCGCACGCCAAACGCTTCGTCGCGTTCAATCACTTTGTTGGCTGCATACGTGGCGGTGGCGCGTGCGGTAATCAGCCAGTCGTTACCGATGGGCTTGTTCAGGATAAGCGTAACCTCCACGCCCTGGTTATCGACTTTCCCGAAGTTGGCATACGGCAAGCTGGAAAATCCGGCAGAGTTAGGGAAATTGTTTCTTTGCATGAAGATGTCGCGCCGTTGTTCTTTAAATACGTCAACCTGCATTTCCAGAGCTTTCCAAAGTTCGAGCTCCAGCCCGAGGTTGGTTTTGGTCACGGTTTCCCACGTCAGGTTTTCTACGCCAACATTGCCTTCGCGTCGGCCGGCCCTATTGTAATCGGAGCCGATTATGCCCCACGTGTATCCGTCGGTGTCGCCAATGGTGGTAATATAGGCAAAGCGGTTGTCGAACTGGTCGTTGCCCGCCAGTCCGTGCGACACCCTGAGCTTTATTTTAGAAAAGGTGTTTCTGAGCGACTCCATAAACGGTTCTTCCGACAACACATAACCTGCAGCTACCGAGGGGAAGAACCCGAAGCGCTTCCCTTTGGCGAAGTTTTCGGAGCCGTTGTAACCGAAGTTAAACTCCGCCACGTAACGCCCGCTATAGGTGTATGAGAAGCGTCCGGCAAGCCCCTGTGTACGGAAAGACACCTTATCGCCGTTGTCGTAGTTCTTTTGGTTATAGAGCAGCAAGCCGCTCACGGCATGGTTGCCAAAGGTGCGGTCGTACACCAAGTCGGTTTCGAGATAGAGACTGTTATTCCCATACCCCCCTTCCGTGCTGTGCCCCAAAAATTCCTGCCCGTCCGAGAGTATGCTCAATATTAGTTCGCCGGTTTCAGGGTCCCTGCCACTGGCAGGGTTATAGTAGTCCGGCGTTTTTTCACGCTTCAGGGTGGTATTCGAATAATTGTCGAACGAGAATATACCTTTGGCTTTTAAGCCCGATATAAATGGGATATCCTGTTCTGCGGTAAATACCGATTCTATTTTGGCGTCGGTATTCTTTTGAAAGCCTCGTTGCGTAGTCCTTACCCAGGGGTTGTCGCGCTGGTTACGGCGAGGAAACTCCCCGGTAGAATACACGGTGGGATGCACAAACGGGGGCGTAGAGAAAGCGCTGTTAAACAAGTCGTCGATGCTTTCGGGCGGCGCCGTCCTGCCCTGCAGGTACCCGCCAATATTGAAGCGCAGCAAGGTAGTGGGGGTTACGTTCACATCAACATTCGAGCGCATGTTAAACCGGTTGATGCTTATATTCGAGTTCCACTCCTGCGTTTTGTCCCTTTCCACGATACCATCTTCATTATAATGGGCGAAGACAAACGAGTAGCGCAACTTTTCCGAGCCGCCGTTGATGTCTAAGGTAGTTCGCGTGTTGGAGGCAAAATCTTTGGTGATGGCGTCCATCCAGTTTACGTCGGGATAGAGTTCGGGGTCGTAGCCCGTGCGGAACTTTTCTACTTCGGCCAGATTCCGAAAGTTTGTTCCGTCATGTTGCATGTGAATGTCGTTCAGCAGGGTGAGGTAGTCGGCCGAGTTTAGGAACTCGGGCAGTTGCACCGGTTGCGTGATGGCGTGCTCTACGCTGATATTCACCGTGGGCTTGCCTATCTTGCCGCGCTTCGTGGTAATCAGGATTACGCCGTTGGCGCCGCGCACCCCATATACTGCGCTTGCGGAGGCGTCTTTCAGCACCGAGAGCGACTCTATTTCCTGCACGTCAATGTTGTTCAGCGAGCGCTCGATGCCGTCAATCAGCACCAGCGGGTTTTGGTTGGAGCCGAAAGTGCTGATACCCCGAATCCAGAAGTTGGAGTTGTCGTACCCCGGCTCGCCCGAGCGCTGCACGCCGATGATACCGCCCAGATTCCCGACGAGGTTGTTGCTCAGCGAGCGCGTAGTGCCGGTTTTGAGCTTTGCCGGCTCAATGGTGGTGATGGCAGCCACTACCGAAACTCTGCGCTGGGTGCCGTAGCCCACTACTACCACTTCGTCGAGCGACCGGTCGCTTTCGCTCAGCACAACGTCAATGCGTCCGCGTCCGGCTATGGCTTCCTCTTTCGTAGCCAACCCCAGAAAAGAGAACACCAGCGTAGCGTCTGCGGGTGCGTTGATGGTGTAGCCGCCGCTGACGTCGGTGACAACGCCGGCGGTAGTACCCTTGACCACCACGCTTGCCCCCACCACAGGCTCGCTATTGCTGTTGAGCACCGTGCCGGAGACGTTGAGATTTTGCGCCTGTAGCGCAACAGGAAACATGGCGCACAGCAGCAAGTACTTCATGCGCCTGAGACGGCCGCTCGCCGCCCGGGCAGGCGGCGACATAGATGTTGCCCGCCCACCCCAATTTGGGTTGAGAAATTTTTTCTTCATAATAAAAGTGTTTAAATAAAAAAATGATAGGAAAAAACGACAGGCCGCCGCAAAGCGCCGCGATCTGTTTGGGATGGGCATAAAAAAAGTGAACGGCCAAAATAGTTGACCATTCACTGCAAAATAAATTCTATAAGCTATTGTGAGACACGAAAATTTTATGTAACTTGCGTGCTCGCCATCATGTG
>JAITAP010000277.1 GCA_031284065.1 Prevotellaceae bacterium | reverse complement strand
GTGAAGGCTGCCCCAACCGCTCTCCATCGCCACGCAAAAGCATTAGCCGTTGCGCTTGATACTTGAGCCTACAGCCTTGATTTTTATTCTCACGCGCTTGGAAAGAAGAAGTTTTTCATCTAATTTTGTAGCTCATCAACAAAAAAAAATAGCATTTATGAAAGCATTACTAGCAACCGAAAAACCTTTTGCCAAAACCGCCGTTGAGGGCATCAGGAAGATTTTTGAGGCGGCGGGTATCGAAACCGTGCTGCTCGAAAAGTATAGCGGCGCAGGCGAGCTCACGGCCGCCGTTGCCAACGCTGACGCGCTGATTGTGCGCAGCGACAAGGTGACCAAAGAGGTGATAGCCGCCGCAAAAAACCTGAAGGTGGTGGTGCGCGCGGGCGCAGGGTACGATAACCTCGACTTGGCGGCGTGCACGGCAAAAAATATTGTCGCCATGAACACGCCCGGACAAAATTCCAACGCTGTGGCAGAGCTTGCGCTGGGCATGATGGTCTTCATGGCGCGTAACCTGTTCACGCCCGGAACCGGCGCAGAGCTAAAAGGCAAAAAGGCGGGTATCCACGCCTACGGCAACGTTGGCAGGCTGGTGGCTAAGCTGGCGCAGGGGTTCGGCATGGAGGTGTACGCTTTTGACCCCTTTGTGAGCAAGGACGCTATGGAGAAAGACGGCGTAAAGGCGGCGAGCTCCGCCGAAGAGCTGTACAGCACGTGCCACTACGTGTCGCTGCATATTCCGGCTACGGAGCAAACCAAAAAATCCATCGGCTACAGCCTGCTCTCCAAAATGCCCAAGGGCGGATGCCTTGTGAACACTGCCCGCAAGGAGGTTATCCACGAGGAGGAGCTGGCGAAAGCGCTGGAGGAGCGACCCGACCTGAAGTACATTACCGACGTTGCCGCCGACTCGCACGCCGCGCTGAGCGCAAAGTTCGGAACGCGCGTGTTTGCCACGCCAAAAAAGATGGGCGCAGAAACCGCAGAAGCCAACATTAACGCCGGGCTTGCCGCGGCAAGCCAAATCGTGGCCTTCCTCAAAACGGGCGACAAACGCTTTCAGGTAAACAAGTAAGCTTGCAAAATTATAACTTTCAGAGCTTTCAGAATTTACAAATTTCTATGTGTAAATTCTGAAAGCTCTGAAATTTTATACGCTCTGCTGCTGCAATTTTGTAAATTATATCAGTATTTTTTGCGGTAGCGGCTACTATCGCCGCGCCTGGGCGCAAAATCGCGGCCACCGCCGCGCTTGGGGGCAAAATCGCCGCCGCCGCCACTGCCGCCGCCCTTGCGGTCTTTTTTAGATATTTCCGCCAGCGGCTTGTCGCCCTTTCCGCGCAGCGCGTTGAGCGAGCGCAGGGCGTCCTCAGCGTCCTCAAAGGGCACGGTGGCAAACGAAAAGGCGTCCATCACCTTTACGTCGTCAATCTTGCTATCGGTAAGCTTGGTGTGCTTCTTGAGGAACACCACCAAATCCTTTGGGGTCATGCCGTCGAACTTGCCCAGCGAAATGAACAGCCGCGCCGTGCCTCGCTTATCGACGGAGAAGGTGCGTATTTCGGCGTAATTCTTCACGTCCAGCTCGTTCTTAAACGCAAGCCTGATGAGGGCTGCCAGCGCAACCTCGTCGCTGTACTCGCCGATAATTTCCTGCGCCAAAGGCAGGTATTCGTTGTAGGTGTTGAGCTCTATGATTTCTGCAAGCTCGTCCTTAATCCGGTTTTGCTTCACGGCCACCACGTCTGCGGCTTTGGGCAGCGTCTCCTTTCGGATTTGCGTTTTGATAACCCGCTGCATTTGCATCAGCTGGCGGTACTCGTTGGGCGAAATGAAGGTAATGGCCGTACCCTCCTTTCCCGCGCGCCCCGTGCGCCCAATGCGGTGCACGTAAGCGTCAAAATCTTGCGGCAGCGAGTAGTTGATAACGTGCGTGAGGTCAACAATGTCAATTCCGCGCGCCGCCACGTCGGTTGCCACGAGAATGTTGATGAGCTTGTTCCGGAAGCGCCACAGGATTTTTTCGCGGGCAATTTGCGTGAGGTCGCCGTGCAGCCCGTCGGCCTCGTATCCGCGCTCAAGGAGCTTGCTCACCACCTCGTCGGTGGTTACCTTAGTGCGGCAGAACACCAGCCCGTAAAACTCCGGCTCCACGTCGATGATGCGGGTGAGCGCGTCGAAGCGGTCGGCTTGGTTGACCTCAAAGTAGATTTGGTCGGTGAGGTCGGTGGTGAGCTGCTTGGCCTCGACCTTGAGAAACTCCACGTCGCGCATGTACTTCTTGGAGAGCTTGGCAATGCGGTCGGGGATGGTTGCCGAAAAGAGCATCACGCGGCGGTTGTCCGGCGTTTGCTTAAAAATTTCCTCAATGTCGTCAATGAAGCCCATGTTGAGCATTTCGTCGGCTTCGTCGAGGATAAACCACCGTATGCCGTCCAAGTTCAAGCTGCCGCGCGAGATGTGGTCGATGATACGTCCGGGCGTTCCCACCACAATGTCCACGCCCTTTTTGAGCCTGCGCAGCTGCTCGGAGATGGACGCTCCGCCGTAGATGGTGGCGATGCTGAGCTGCCGCTCGCCCTTGAACGAGATAATTTCGTCGCTCACCTGCAACGCCAGCTCGCGGGTGGGCGCCAGCATGAGCGCCTGCACCTTGCCGTTTGGCTCGAGCTGGTCCATGATGGGCAAGCCAAACGCCGCCGTCTTGCCGGTGCCGGTTTGCGCCTGCGCAATAATGTCCTTGTTGCTTTGCAGCAGCACAGGGATTGCCAGCCGCTGAATGGGGCTGGGAGTTTCAAACCCTTTGGCTCTGATGGCGCTAAGCGTAGCCTCGCTCAGGCCAAGGTCTCTGAAATCGAATGATGTTTCCGGTTGTTGATTTTCCATGTTTTTTTTTGATTTGTGAAATGAAGCGCACAGGGAGTAAGGCGCTACCATGTACTCCGATGCTCCCTGCCAACCGCTCAACTTCGGGTTTACTTGCGGGCAACCTCACACAAATACGGCAAAAAAACGTGATTTTTATACGGATTGAGATGTTACCCTTTGGGGAATTAGGGCGCAAATTTACATGAAAAAATCCGTATTCCCCACAAAAGGGTAAAAATTTTTACCCTCCCGCTTCGCCGCTTCGAGCGAAGAGGGGCTCTCCGCCCTTTCCCGCCATTCCGACCGAAGCGCGTGAGGCGCGAGCACGCGGAGCGGAGAACCTCCCGCCTTGAGGTCAAAGCAAGCAAGAAAAAAATCTTCGACATTTCAGCTCGTGCGCTTGTAGATGTGATGTTCTTTACGTAAATTTGCGACCCGGCAGCCATTTTATCATCTGTAGCCGGATATAAACGAAATCTAAATGACAAAAAAAATCAATTTTCGCTTTTGCATCGCC
>JAITAP010000276.1 GCA_031284065.1 Prevotellaceae bacterium | reverse complement strand
CTTGCAAAAATATAAGCGAAAAATGTTACCTTTGCGCATAACGTAAAAAAATATATGAAAATGTCTTCTCAACTAAAAATGAATTTGCGTGCAGCGTGCTGCACATTCTTACTTTTTGCCGCAATTGGCAGCTTTGCCCGGCGAGGGCAGCCGGGAGCATGGGGCGACCAGGGGAACGGAACCTACATTAACCCCATCCTGAACGCCGACTACTCCGACCCCGACGCTATCCGCGTGGGGGAGGATTACTACATGGTTTGCTCCGAATTTCACTTTATGGGTATGCCGGTTCTTCACTCCAGAGACTTGGTGAACTGGACAATCACAGGGCGCGTTTACGACGAGCTCAAGTTTGCGCCGGGCTACGACACGCTCGGGCGCTACGCCGGAGGCAGCTGGGCGCCCTCCCTGCGCTACCACGACGGGAAGTATTGGATTTACTTCTGCACCCCCGACGAGGGGCTTTTCATGATGACTGCCGACCGCCCGGAGGGACCTTGGGAGCCGCTGACGCAGGTGGTAAATGTTGCCCGATGGGAAGACCCCTGCCCCTTTTGGGATGAGGATGGGCAAGGGTACTTGGCGAGAAGTCGGCATGGGGCAGGCCCCATATACCTGCACAAGCTGAGCGCCGACGGGAAAAAGTTGCTGGACGACGGTGTGATTATTTATACCGGGCCTGTGGCCGAAGGCCCCAAGCTCCATAAGCGCAACGGGTACTACTACATTAGTATTCCCGAAGGCGGAGTGTCCACCGGTTGGCAGACCATACTGCGTTCGCGGAATATCTACGGGCCGTACGAAAAAAAAGTCGTGCTTGAGCAGGGCGCAACCCGTATCAACGGGCCTCACCAAGGTGCATGGCTTGATACGCCCGACGGCGAGTGGTGGTTTGTGCACTTCCAGAGCGTGAGCAACGTTGGGCGCGTTTGCCACCTGCAACCAGTGCGCTGGAAAGACGACTGGCCGGCTATTGGCGTTGATGTGGACATGAACGGAACAGGCGAGCCCGTGCACGTATGGCGCAAGCCGGACGCAGGCTCAACATACCCCATACAGGCTCCACAGTCGTCGGACAATTTCGATACGGGGCAGCTTGGCTTCCAGTGGGCATGGAACCATAATCCGGAGCGCGGCGCATGGTCGCTGACAAAGCGCCCGGGATGCCTGAGCTTAACCGCGTTGCCTGCGCCCTCATTTCTTAAGGCAAAAAATACCTTGACGCAAAAAGTCATGGGGAGCAAAGGCGTGGCAACAACCCTGCTGCTGGCAAGCGAAATGGCGGAAGGGCAAAAAGCCGGGCTCTGCCTCATGGGAAAACAGTATAACCTTATTGGCATAGTAAAAGAGAACGGGAAAAATGTCCTGTTTGCAGATATTAACGGCGAAATGCTAAAGGTGCAGGACAACTTTAAGCGGATATTTCTGCGGGTAAGCGTTTCGGCAGAGGAGGGAAGCAACCGCTTTTACTACAGCGCAGACAATAAAACCTACCATCCCATAGGGGAGAAATTTGTCGCCAACAACGGCTTTTGGAAAGGGCCTAAGTTAGGCTTGTTTAGCTACAGCGAAAAAGCCGCCGGTGGCAGCGCACACTTTGAGTGGTTTTTGTACGAGCACGACGGGCCAACGCTGACGGATAACGCTAAACCATAGGAGGTAGCCAAATGAAAAAAAACATCATGCTCGCGGTGGGGGTGTTAGCCGCCTCAACCCTCTTTGCAAGGCAGTACCACATCAACGATTTTGGAGCCGTAGCAGACTCCGCCGTGCTGAGCACGCAGGCAATACAAAAAGCAATAGACGCTTGCGCAGCGGGCGGCGGCGGGCAAGTCGTAGTCCCTGCCGGGTACTACAAAACGGGGTCAATCATCCTGAAAAGCAAAGTTGACTTTCACCTCGAAAATGGGGCGGTGTTGCTGGGCAGCAAAAGCCTTGACGATTACGCCAAGGTGAAGCCCGCCTACATTTCCCTGCGCACGCAGGAGGCAACCATACAGCTGATATATGCCGAAAATGCGGAAAACATCTCAATCACCGGACAGGGAACCATCGACGGACAGGGAAGCGGCTTTAAGAAGCTGACGTGGAACGACGAGGGTATTACTCGCCCGCACCTCCTGCGCTTTGTTACGTGCAGCAACGTGGCGGTACAAGGCGTAACGCTAAGAAATTCCGGCTGCTGGATGCAGCACTACCTTGCGTGCGAAAATTTGCAAATCAGCGGGGTGCGCATATTCAACCGCAACAACTACAACAATGATGCGCTCGACATTGACGGCTGCCGCAACGTAACCGTATCCAACCTCATCGCCGATTCGGACGACGATGGCATTACCCTGAAAAGCACCTCCCCGAAGCCTTGCGAAAACATTGCAATTACAGGCTGCGTGATTAGCAGCCGCTGCAACGCCATAAAGTTGGGAACCGAAACGAACGGAGGGTTTAAAAACATCAACATTTCCGGCTGCGTGGTCAAGCCTTCGGAGGCGTCGGCTCCGGCTTTCTTTGGACGTGAGGGGGGCATTTCGGCGATTTCCCTCGAAATTGTAGATGGCGGGGTGATGGAGGGCGTATCCGTTTCAAACGTTGTGATTGACGGAACGGAATCGCCGCTATTCGTCCGCTTGGCAAACAGGGCGCGTACTTACCGCGAAGGGCTTACAGTTGACCATGTCGGACAAATTAGCGCAGTAGCCATTAGCAATATCCAAATAAGAAATGCGGGTAAAACGGGTTGCTCCATAACCGGCCTCCCCCAATACCCGATTAGGAATATCCGCCTGAGCAATATCGTGTACGAGCAGGCGGGTGGGGAAACGGCCGCCGCCGCCGACAAGATGGTCGAAGAAAAACCGACAGAATACCCCGAAGCCACCATGTTCGGCACGCTACCGGCGTACGGCTTCTACGTTCGGCACGCCGCCAACATTACCTTTGAGGGCGTGGCGCTGTCCGCAGTAGCCGCCGACGCTCGTCCTGCGCTATACCTTGAGGATGTGGAGGAGGCTGTGATTGGCAACACGCAGCTGCGGGGCGGTGAAACGGCAAAGGCTCACATTCGCGTAAAAGCAAGCCGGAATATCTTCATTGCAGAGCCGATAGTAAAAGGAAAATCAAGCGCCATCATAGAATGTGACGAAGTTAGCGCCGGCATTGAAAAAATGGGCATGGTGAAAAAGGACTAAAGGTAAATCATCGCCCACCGCTACTTTTTCACCAGCACATTTTCGTAACCCTCTATAATATCTTTTTCTTTAATATCGTTGAAGTTGGCAAAGTTTAGCCCGCAGTCAAAGCCCGTACCAACCTCTTTTACGTCGTCTTTAAAGCGTTTGAGCGAAGCCAGCTCGCCTTCGTGCAGCACAATGCCGTCGCGGATTATGCGCACTTTGGTGTTGCGGGTAATTTTACCCTCGCGCACAATGCAACCTGCCACCGAGCCCACTTTGGTAACGTGGAATACTTGCAGCACTTCCACCGAGCAAACGACCTCTTCCTTGTACTCCGGCGCGCGCATGCCCTCAATCGCATCCTTGATTTCGTTGATGGCGTCGTAGATGATGGAGTAGGTGCGCACCTCAATTTCTTCCTGCTCGGCGAGCTTGCGGGTGGCGGCTGACGGGCGCACGTGGAAGCCTATAATAATTGCCTCCGACGCTACCGCAAGGTGCACGTCGCTCTCCGAAATAGCGCCCACCGCCTTGTGAATTACGTTGACCTGCACCTGCTCCGTTGACAGCTTGAGTAGCGCGCTTGTCAACGCTTCCACCGAGCCGTCCACGTCTGCCTTGACGATGATGTTGAGCTCTCTGAAGTTGCCGATGGCCAAGCGGCGGCCTATTTCGTCGAGCGTAATGTGTTTTTGCGTGCGCAGCCCTTGCTCGCGCTTCAGCTGCTCGCGCTTGTTGGCAATTTCGCGGGCTTCGCGCTCGTCCGCCATCGCGTTGAACCGTTCGCCTGCCGTTGGGGCGCCGTTGAGCCCAAGAATTTCGACCGGCGTAGAGGGGTAAGCTTCGGTGATTTTGTTGCCGCGCTCGTTGTACATTGCCTTTACGCGCCCCGTGTACTGTCCGGACAGGATAACGTCGCCTATGCGCAGCGTGCCGCTGTGCACCAACATGCGCGACACGTACCCGCGCCCCTTGTCGAGCAGCGATTCGATAATAGTGCCTTGCGCGCGCTTGTTGGGGTTGGCTTTGAGCTCCAGCATGTCGGCTTCGAGCAGCACCTTTTCCAGCAGCTTGTCAACGTTTACGCCTTGCTTTGCCGATATTTCCTGCACCTGATATTTTCCGCCCCAATCTTCCACCAGATAGTTCATTGTTGAGAGTTGCTCTCGGATTTTGTCGGGGTTAGCGCCGGGCTTGTCAATTTTGTTTATGGCAAAAATCATGGGAACGCCTGCCGCCACTGCGTGGTTAATAGCTTCCACCGTTTGAGGCATCACGCTATCGTCCGCCGCCACGATGATGATGGCAATGTCGGTAATTTGAGCGCCGCGCGCGCGCATGGCGGTAAACGCCTCGTGTCCGGGGGTGTCGAGAAATGTTATTGCGCGATTGTCGTCCAGCTCCACGTGGTACGCTCCTATGTGCTGGGTAATGCCGCCGGCCTCCCCTGCAATCACGTTAGTGTTGCGAATGTTGTCGAGCAGCGATGTTTTTCCGTGGTCAACGTGCCCCATAACCGTAACGATGGGCGGGCGCGGAAGCAGGTCTTCCGGTTTATCCTCCTCTTGGTCTATAACGCCCTGCGTGTCGGCGGTAACAAACTCTACCTGATGCCCAAAATTTTCTGCAATAAGCGCGATAGCCTCCGCATCCAGACGTTGGTTGATGGACACCATGAGGCCGAGATTCATGCACGCGCCTATTACCTCGTTGACCGAAATGTCCATCATGCGCGAAAGGTCGTTGGCTGTAACAAATTCCGAGAGGCGAAGTATCTGCTTTTCTTGCTCGCGCTGCTCTATTTCCTCCTGCATTCGCTGGCTGATGGCTTCGCGCTTGTCGCGGCGGTGCTTGGCGGAGGTTTTGTGCTTGGAGCCTTTTTCGAGCATTTTGGCAAGCGTATCCTTTATTTGCTTGTCCACATCTTCGGCGTTCACCGCTTGGCGAAGCGGTCGCTTGCTCTTTTTTTTGCTCTCTTTCTTTTGCTGGTCGTGTTGCTGCTGCTGGCGCTGTTGCTGTTGTTGTTGCTGTTGTTGCTTGGCAACTTCCTTGCCTTCCTTAGACACGTTTACGGCAACGCCTTTAATGCGCTTGCGCTTGCGACGACTGTGCTTTCCGTCAACATCCTCTTTGCGGAACAGGCTAAGGTCTATTTTTTCGCCCGTGAACTTTGGCCCCTCCAGCTTATCCACCTTTGTTGGGATAAATTCTATTTCCCTCTTGACGGGAACCGGAGCATCGTTGGGCGCTTCCGAAGTGGCGGCAGGCTTGGCGACGGGCAGCTTTTCTTTTCTTCCGCTTTCTTTTTCCCTGCTCCCTTGCTCTTTCGTCGCTTCCTGCTGCTTAGCGCCTTGAGATTTTTTCTTCTTTTTTCGTTTCGATGACGTTGCAAGAGCGTCCAAGTCTATCCTACCTACTATCTTTACCGTTCCTCTTTCGGGAATTTCGGTAGGTATGTCGTTCTGTTTTTCGGCGGCAACTTTTTCCGGCGCAGCTTGCGGCTCTTCTTTTGTTTCCGGCTGCTCTGCCTGCGGCTGCTCTGCCTGTGGCTGTTCTGCCTGTGGCTGTTCTGCCTGCGGCTGCTCTGCCTGCGGTTGCTCTGCCTGCGGCTGCTCTGCCTGCGGCTGTTCTGCCTGCGGCTGTTCTGCCTGCGGCTGTTCTGCCTGTGGCTGCTCTGCCTGTGGCTGTTCTGCCTGCGGCGCTGCTACTTCTTCCTGCGGGGGCAGCTCCTGCACCGTTACTTTTTGTGGCCTTTCCTCCTGCGGAGCGTTTTCTTGCGGTTGCGCTTCTTGGGTATGTTCGGCTTTGGGTTGTTTTTCGGCTTCCGGTTGCTTTTTTGTTTTTTGTGTTTTTGTTTCCGGTTGTTGCTTAGGTTTTTTTTCTTTCTTTTGTGCTTGGTCGCCAGCCTTGGATTTATCCGCTTTTTTACCTTTGGTAATAGCGTCCACGTCAATTTTTTCGCGTACTACCTTAGGCCCTGCCAAAATGGGTTTGTCCAGCGTAAATACAGAGGTGTCTTTGATGATAAGAGGCTTCGGCTCGATTGGTTCTTCCTCTTCGTCTTTGGCTTTTTTCTGCACAACCACAGCCACCTTTTTTGCAGCTTCTTTATCTTTTACGCTTTGTTCATTTCCAAATTCTTTGGCAAGAAGCGCGTAGGTATCTTCTGAGATTTTGGCGTTGGGAGAGGCGTCCACAGCAATGCCTTTCTTTGCCAAAAACTCAACAATGGTGTGAAGACCCAAGTTGAACTCTCTGGTAACCTTGTTTAATCTTACCGTATTTTCTGCTCGCGACATAAAAAAAAATTAAATGCTAACTGTACCGTAAATCAGGCACGTTTCTTTATAAAATCAAAAATAGTAGTTGGCAGCTACTCCTCAAACTCTGCCGACAGTATGCGTATCACCTCCTCTATGGTTTCCACTTCGAGGTCGGTACGCTTTATCAGGTCTTCTTTTGGAATACGCAGCACGCTTTTTGCCGTATCGCAGCCAATAGCCTTGAGCGCATCAATAATCCAAGCGTCAATTTCATCGGAAAATTCATCGAGGCTAACATCCTCCTCCTGATCAACATCTTCGCGGAACACGTCTATTTCGTAGCCCACCAGCTGGCTGGCAAGCTTAATGTTTAGCCCGCCTTTACCAATAGCCATTGATATTTCGTTGGGCTGCAAGTATACCTCAATGCGCTTGTTGGCTTCGTCGATTTTTGTGCTGGCGACTTTTGCGGGGCTTAGCGCACGCTGCACCAGCAGCTGCATGTTGCCGGTGTGGTTTATCACGTCAATGTTTTCGTTTTTCAGCTCGCGCACAATGCCGTGTATGCGCGCTCCCTTCATCCCCACGCAGGCGCCTACGGGGTCTATGCGCTCATCGTAAGACTCTACGGAAACCTTGGCGCGCTCTCCGGGCACGCGGACAATTTTTTTGATGGTGATAATGCCGTCAAAAATTTCGGGGACCTCTATTTCAAACAGCCGCTCCAGAAATTCGGGCGCGGTGCGCGACAGCGTGATGACGGGGGTCGTGTTGTTGCGCAGCTCCACCTTGTGCACAATGGCGCGTACCGTATCGCCCTTGCGCAAGAAGTCGGACGGAATTTGTTCGCTTTTGGGGAGCACCAGCTCGTTGCCCTCGTCGTCCAGCACGAGCGCCTCTTTTTTCCAGATTTGGTAAACCTCGCCCACCACCAGCTCGCCGATACGCTCCGTGTACTTGTTGAAGAGCTGCAGCTTTTCCATGTCTGCAATGCGTCCCGCAAGGTTTTGCCGCAGCGCGAGCACGGCGCGGCGGCCAAACTTTTGCAGCTTGACCTCGTCCGTCACCTCGTCGCCTATTTCGTATGTAGCGTCTATTTTTTGAGCTTCCGAAAGCGTTACTTCGTGCGTGCCGTCCCGCAGCATGTCGTCGGCAACGATGGTGCGGTTGCGCCAAATTTCAAAGTCGCCCTTGTCTATGTTGATAATGATGTCAAAGTTGTCGTCGCTGCCGTATAGCTTGAGTAGCGTTCCGCGAAATACGTCTTCCAGCACGCTTATCATCGTGGGGCGGTCAATATTTTTCAGCTCTTTGAACTCAGTAAACGTTTCCGTTAAGTTGATGTTTTCCATTTTTTAGTTTTAAAAAATGATTTAGTTAATAATTTAGTGGTGTTTTCTATGTTTCAAAAATATGTAAATTCTGAGAATTATGGAATTATGTAAATTAAGCTTCAGAAATTTCTCCCCACCACCTGCTTTACCCACTTCACTTCGCCGTACTCCAGCTCCTGCGCGTATGTAACGCGCTGCTTGCGCTTTTTTCCGGCTACGGCTTCCATTTTGGCGTACTCCACCGCTATTTTTTCGCTTGTAGCGCCGGTGAGCGTGGCGGTAAGCTTCACGCCGCTTTTCAGCAAAATTTCCACCTCCTTGCCCAGCGCCTTTTGGTACTGCGGCAGCGCTTTTAGCGGCTCGCCAAGCCCGGGCGAGCCTACCGTAAGCGCGTAGTCTTCCTTGTCGCGGTCAAACGCCGCTTCAACGGCGCGGCTAATGCCGGCGCAGTCCTCTACGGTGAGGCCTGCGGGCTTGTCCGCCACCACCTCTACTTCGTTGAAGGGGCTTACCGTTACGTCCACCAGAAACAGGTCGCTACCGGCAATAAATTTTTCTACAACTTGTGCTATGCTGCTTGCGCTTATCATGTTTTATAAAAAAACGAGGGGACTTCTGTCCCCTCTGTTTTCCTCTACTTGCGAAAGCAAAGATACTAATAATTTATCCACCTCACAGCTATTTAGCGTAAAATCACAGTAATTTGCAATTTATTTTTTGCGAGAAAACAACAACAGGTTGATTTTCAGAATATTGTATTTATAGCAACCCTTCGTCGGCAAAGCTGAAGTAGGCGTTGCCCGCTATGATGATGTGGTCTGCCAGCCGTATGCCGAGCAAGGCGGCGGTCTCCTTTATTTTTTGCGTAATCGTGCTGTCCTGCACGCTCGGCTTGGCGTTGCCCGAGGGGTGGTTGTGCGCTACCGCCACCACCGACGCTAAGTTCTCAATACATGGCTTCATGAGCAGGCGCATATCTACCGGCGTGTTGTCCACTCCGCCCTGCGCTATCTTTTGCGCAGCAATCACTTTGAGGCGTGCGCTGAGCATGATCACCCAAAATTCTTCGTGGGGCAGGTCGGCGAGCATGGGGATAAAGTAGTCCGCAATGTCTTTGCTACTTTGGAACGTGGTGCGCTCCGGCGCGTCGCTCTGCTTGCGCCGCCGCCCCAGCTCCAGCGCCGCCACTATGCCGATGGCCTTGGCTTCGCCGATGCCCTTGAGCCGCTGGAGGTCTTTTACGCTCAGCTTGCCCAGCTCGTTGAGGTTGTTGCCGGTGAGGGCAAGCACTTTCTTGGCAAGCCCCACAGCTGTTTCGTTTTGCGTACCGGTGGCAATGAGGATGGCGAGCAACTCGGCGTCGCTCAAGGCCGCAATGCCCTTGCGCAGCAGCTTCTCACGCGGGCGGTCTTCCTCTGCCCAACTTTTGATGGTTAACACGGGAGTAAGTTGAAAGTTGAAAATTGAAAGTTGAAAATTATTGCTAACGCCGAAAAAGTTCCGCAGGGATTGACACTTATTGCCGCCCCCCGAAGTGTTGTCCCTGCGGGGCTTTGCACGTTCTTCGCACCGCCTCCGCAGGCTAAAGAAAAACGGCTATCTCCCTCTTTCCATTAGCCCGTAGGGCTTTAATTACATCGCCGTTTTCTATTAATCCCCTACGGGGAATTGGGGAAAAAGCGGCGTGCGTTGTTCTATTGATATTATTCCCCCTACGGGGAACCGGAGCGAAGCGGAACTCGGCGCAGCCAATTGTCGCCGGTTTGTCGCTACGCCATTGCGCTGCCGGTTTTGTTAGTCCCGCAGGGACGATACTTGATTAACCGTAGGCTTTAGCCTACGGTCAACGATAGCATCCTCTCTTAAAGTCCCGCAGGGACGACACTTATTGCCGCCTCCCCCAAGCATCGTCCCCTGCGGGACTTGGGGAGGCTTGCGCCGCAAAGCGCTTGCATAAATTGAAAGTTGAAAAATGGCTTGCGTCGCAAAACGCTTGCATAGCGACCCCAATTGCGGCGTAAGCAATTTTCAACTTTCAATTTTCAACTCTACACGCGGTTGTTGCTGCCGAGCACGTTTACAATTTTGTGCTTGTAGAGCTCCTTTAGCTTGTCGCGTGCCGGGCCTAAGTACTTGCGCGGGTCAAACTCGGAGGGCTTGGTGGCAAATACTTCGCGCACGGCGGCCGTCATGGCAATGCGCCCGTCGCTGTCGATGTTGATTTTGCACACCGCCGAAGTTGCCGCTCTGCGCAGCTGCTCTTCGGGGATACCAACGGCGTCTTTCAGCGCGCCGCCGTACTTGTTGATGACCGCTACCAAATCCTGCGGCACGCTCGATGCGCCGTGCAGCACGATGGGGAAGCCCGGGATACGCTTTTCTATGGCCTCCAGAATGTCGAAGCGCAGGGGCGGGGGGATGAGTATGCCCTGCTCGTTGCGCACGCACTGCTCGGGCTTGAACTTGTTTGCGCCGTGCGACGTGCCGATGGAGATAGCCAGCGAGTCAACGCCTGTTTTTTTCAGAAAATCCTCCACCTCTTCGGGCTGAGTGTAGGTGTGGTGTTCCGCCGATACTTCGTCCTCTACGCCGGCCAGCACGCCCAATTCGCCCTCTACCGTAACGTCGTACTTGTGGGCGTACTCCACTACTTTTGCGGTGAGCGCTACGTTTTCTTCGTAGGGGTGGTGCGAGCCGTCAATCATGACGCTCGAAAATCCATACTCCACGCAGCTTTTGCAGAGCTCAAACGTATCGCCGTGGTCGAGGTGGAGCACGATGGGAATGTTTACCCCCAGCTCTTTGGCGTACTCCACCGCGCCCTGCGCCATGTAGCGCAGCAGGGTTTGGTTGGCGTACTTGCGGGCGCCGCTCGACACCTGCAAAATTACCGGCGACTTTGCTTCGACGCACGCCTGAATAATGGCCTGCATCTGCTCCATGTTGTTAAAGTTAAAGGCAGGAATAGCGTATTGGTTCTCTATTGCCTTTTTGAAAATCTCCCTTGAGTTTACAAGGCCTAAGTCTTTGTACGAAATCATTGTTGAAAAATTATAAATTAATGAGTTGAAAACTCTGCAAAGGTAGGAATTTTTTGCAACTATGCTGCACCTAATCAACAAAAAGATTTCGTGCACGCAAACAAAGCGCAGGGTTAAGGCGCAGCTGCGCCGGATTTGGCGTTGCGCCGCGTCCGGCGCGCTTTATTCGGAAAAGAAAAATGCGTACCTTTGCCGCCCGCAGCTACGGTTGCTGCGGGGTTTTGGAGGGAGCTAATGAAAAATTTCACACAGGGGAAGATACTGCCGCAGCTCATGTCGCTGGCGCTGCCCATAATGGGCACGGGCTTGGCGCAGCTTGCCTACAACTTTGCCGACATATTCTGGGTGGGGAGGCTGGACAGCCGCTCTGTTGCCGCCGTGTCCATAGCGGGCTTAATTGCGTGGATAACTTTTTCCATAGCCTGCGTTACCAAGATAGGCGCGGAGGTGTGCATTGCGCAGGCCATAGGTCAGCGCAAGCTCATGGCGGCGCGGCAGCTGGCGGCGCACGCCGTTACCATTTCGGCAACCATCTCGGTGATTACGCTTGCGCTTTTGCTCTGCTTCATGCGCAGCATTGTCGGGCTGTTTGGCATGGAGGCGGAGATAAACGAGCTGTGCATCGACTACGTAAAAATCATGGCGTACTGTATGCCCTTTTGGTTCTTTGCCCCCACGTTTGCGGGCATATACAACGCTACGGGGAATAGCCGCACCCCGTTTGTGGTGAGCGTCATCGCTATTCTTGTCAACATTGTGCTCGACCCGTTTCTCATTTTCGGCATTGGCTTTTTTCCCGCGCTTGGCGTTCGGGGCGCAGCCATTGCCACCGCCTCGTCGCTGATTATTGAGTTTTTCATCTTTGCATTGCTGCTCCTTCGTCCGTCCACAACGCCCATTGCGGGCTTCCGGTTTTTCACGCCGCTCAAGCGCAACCTTTCGCTGCGGCTGCTCAAGGTGGGCGCTCCCGCGTCGCTGCAAAGCGCGCTGTTTGCCACGCTCTCTCTGGCGCTCTCCACCATTGCCGCGTCGATAGGCGGGCACGTTGGGGTGGCGGTGCAGGGGGCAGGCTCGCAAATAGAGTCGCTCTCGTGGATTACCGCAAACGGCGTTTCGACGGCGCTGGGAGCGTACATTGGGCAAAACTACGGCGCGCAAAAGCTGGGGCGCGTGATGAAAAGCTTTACCGCCGGCATGGGCGTTGTGTCCTTTTACGGTGCGCTGGTGGGCGTGTGCTTCATGCTGTTTGGGGAAGCAATTTTTGCGCTGTTTATCCCCAACGATAGCGTTGTGATAGAGGAGGGCGGCCGCTACCTGTACATTTTCGGCATATCGCAAATGTTTCTGTGCGCCGAAATTGCCGCGAGCGGCGCGTTCAACGGGCTGGGGCGAAGCTACTACCCGGCTGTCGTTACCATTGTGCTCAACATGCTGCGCATCCCTATGGCGATTGTGCTGTCGCGCTACATGGGCTTGCAGGGCGTATGGTGGGCTATGTGCATCTCCACCCTGATAAAGGGCGCTGTGCTGTCGGCCACGTTCCCCATTTTTATCCGGAGCATAAAAAAGCGCCTGCGGTTGCAAGGCGCAGGCGTTGGGTAGCGGAGGCTTGCGCGGGGCTACTTCTTTTTGCCGACGGCGTCGCTGCCGTCCTTTAGGTTGTGCAGCATAGCTTCCGCAATGTTTTTTGTTTCTTGGCTGGCGTTCTTGTTGTTTTTCACCTTTTGGTACCAAAATCGAGCCTGATTTTCATTTCTTTTCAGGATGCCATCTATGCCGAAGTAGTAGGCAGAGCCCAAAGAGTATTGGGCGTATTCGTTATCCGCCAACGCCGCCTTTCTGTACCAGCTTAGCGCTTTACGGCTGCTTAGCCTCACGCCTTTTCCGTACTCATACAGCTCGCCCAGATACCGTTGGGCGTGTGCAAAACCTTGCTTGGCGGCTCTCTTGTACCAGTGGGCAGCCAGCTTGAGATTTTCCGGCACTCCTTCGCCCATTTCGTACATGTGGCCCAGATTCATTTGCGATATTTCGTCTCCCTGCTCCGCCGCTTTCTTTGTCCAGTAGAAAGCCTGTTTGATGTTTTCCTTCACGCCGTGCCCGTGGTAGTAACAGTCGCTCAAAAAGAACTGCGCCCCGACAAAACCTTCCTTTGCAGCTTCCTTAAACAGCTTGGTAGCCATGAGATAGTTCTTGCTTTCGTAGTACCTTGCGCCTTTGTAAAACAGCATTGCCGCTTGGGACATTACTTGAAACTTGTTCGCATCGCCGCCGTCTTTGGAATTTTTCGTTTGAAGAGCGTTCGAAAAGCGCATCATCATACCCAATATCATCATTTTTTCCACAAGTAACCATGTATTTATTTCCCCATTTAGCCCCCAAGATGGAGATTACGAAAATTAAAAAAAAAACGTGGGACCATTCACCTACCAGCTTCTGAGGTCTTAGGATACCTAAGCGCAAAATAAGTAAACGTGCCCACGCCGATTTACACGGTGTAGGCGTCGAAGTACTTATTCTTTGCACTTTGTGAAATATCCTAAGTTTCAGAAGCAGAATAAATGCTAACGCTTTGCGAATTTGGTTGCTATATGTATATTACATAGTCATTATTTATAGGTTAACTTCCAAAACTAAAATATGTCTTTATGGCGACATATTACCTTTCTATGGTACGCCGCTGTGATAATTGTAAATTAAAAATGATGGAGCCAATTTTCTGGCGGCAAAGATAGTATTTTTTATTTAAAGGCGGCAAAACGTGGTTTTCTTTTGTGATTATTTTTGGCGAGTGTACCCGATTTACGGATGTTTTTGTTTTTCACCTTTGGACAAGGTTGCAGCTCGTCCGCGTCATTCCGTGAGGCCGAAGCCGAGCAAGGTAAAACCTTCTCCCGGCAAGAGTGCGCATAAAAACTTCATTTTCATCTAACTAAAACAACCTCAGCCGGTAAGGATATATATGAAACAACAACCCCATCAAATCATTTAATATGCTTATGATGACGTGGTTAGTTTTTGAAACGTACTCTATTGCCTTGCTACTGAGGTTGTTTTGGTGAGGAAAAAAGGTTTTTGGGGCTCTGCAAATGCAAAATGTTCTGAAAATTAATTTATTATGAAGGTTACGTCCTGTCAGTACGTCCGGTACTCGTAATTCCTACGCTGTGTACGGGTGGCGAAAAGTGCTTCACGAGTTTGCCTGCGGCAAGATTTGCGCGTAAGCAATTCAAAATTTCTTCCGCAGCATCTTCGCCGGCACGCAGAGCAGCAGTAGCAGCAAGGCGGCGCCGCCTGCCGCCCGCCCGATAACGTCCCCGTGCTTCACGTAGGGCGTAATGTGCTCGTTGGCGTTGAGGCTGCCCGACAGGGTTGTGCGCACCCACCACGAGGTGCGCTGCACAATCTCCCCCCGCTGGCTGACGATGGCCGATATTCCGGTGTTTGCCGAACGCGCTATGCTGCGCCGCGTTTCGATGGCGCGGAGGCTGGCGTAGCGCAGGTGCTGCCGGTGCCCCGGCGTGTCGCGCCACCAGCCGTCGTTGGTGATAATCATCATCACGTTTGCGCCTTTTTTGACGTACTCCGTGTAGAATTGCCCAAAGATAGATTCGTAGCAAATGGCAACGCCCGCCCTGAACTTCCCGCTGCTCGAGGCAAACGCCACCCGCTCTTTTTGCGTGCCCAAGCCCCCCGACGTGCCGCCCAAGTTGATGGCGAAGCGGGCTATGAGCTTTGCCAAGTACTTGGGGTAGGGTAGCATCTCCACGCCCACCACCAGCTTGGACTTGTGGTAGCGCTGCACGTAGCCGCTGCTGTCGGTTTGCAGCGCGGTGTTGTACACTTCGTAGCGCAGGTCGGAACTCTTCATAAGCCGCGCGGTGGGCGGCGCATCCTCGTTTTCGTCAAAAAGGTAGAGGGTGGTTGCGCCGGTTACGAAGCTGACGCCGGGGTGCAGCGCACAAAACGACTTCAGGCGCAGCATCGTCCGGTTTTGCTCAAGGTTGTTCTCCCAGAGGCTTCCCTCTATCGCCGTTTCGGGGGCAATCACGTAGTCCGTGCTGTCGGTGGCGACGCTCTCGGCTTGCGCCATGATGACCTCCAGCTGCTCCTGTGCGCTCATGCCGTTGAACTTGTCGTTGAACGGGTCGATGTTGGGCTGCAAAATGGCCACGCGGCAGGGGTTTTCGGCTTCCTTGTAGGTGTGGAAGCGCACAAGCGAGTATGCGCACGGCGCGGCAACCAGCACGGCAAGCATTGCCTTTTCTGCCGCCGCTGCGCGAAAGTTTTGCAGCTTGAGCTGTTGCTTTTGCAGGATAAAAAACACCAGCAGGTTGCACAGCAACGCCCACAGCGACCCTCCCAGCGCCCCCGTGTACTCGTACCACTGCACCAGCCTTATATCTTTGGCAAACCCGTTGCCCAGCGTGAGCCAGGGCCACGTAATTTCTGCATCAAAGTAGAACCACTCCCACGTCAGCCAGAGCGTCACCAGCGAGGCGTACCCAACGGCGCAGCCCGCCCGCCGCTTGATGAGGTGAAACAGCCACACCACCAGCAGCATCTGCGCCGAGTTGCCAATCACTGCGCCTATCATGCCAAAAAGGGTAGCGTTGTATATCCACCACGTGGTGGCAACGTTCCAGAGCAGCAGGCAGAGCCACGCGTACTTCCAAAAGCCCCGCCGGTGATTCACGGCAAAATCGTGCTCCACCACGAGCAGCGGCACAAATGCCACCAGCAGCAACAATCCCGAAAAATTTTCGTACCAGGGCAAGCTCAGCAGGAGTGCGCTGAGCAGCGTTAGCAGCAAATGTTTACGCATGGTATGTATCTTTTATTATTTGCGCAAAGCTACGTAAATTTTTCCTATTTCAAAGCGATTTCTCTTTCATAATCTGTAAACAATTGCTACTTTTGCAAGCTGTATGGATATTCTTTTTCTTTTAATAAAAGGTTTTTTTGTTGGGCTTCTTGCCTCCGTTCCGCTTGGACCGGCGGGGGTGCTGTGTATTCAGCGTACGCTCAACCGCGGGCGGCGAGCTGGCTTCTTTTCCGGCATGGGGGTTGCGCTTGCCGACACGCTGTTTGCTGCGGTGGCTGTGCTCAGCCTCTCCGTGGTGGAGGAGTGGATTGCCGACAAGGAAAATGGCTTGCAGCTGCTGGTGGGCGTTGTGGTGGTGGCGGTGGGCGTTAAAATTATGCTTACCAATCCGGTGAAGCAGCTGCGCGCGCGCGGCAAGCAACAACAGGGCAGCTTGGGCGGCGCGCTGATTTCGCTCTTTTTCCTGACCATTAACCCCATCAACTTGTTGCCGGTGCTGTTCTTGGTAGGGCTGTTCAAGGTGAGCGTAAGCAGCGTGTGGCATACGATTATTGTGCTGTTGGGCGTGCTGGCAGGTGCGCTGGCGTGGTGGCTCTTTCTGTCCACCCTTGTGTCGCACTACCGCAAACGCTTTAAGCTAAGGCAAATGTGGTGGATTAACAAGGCGTCGGGCGCTGTCATCCTGCTGCTTGGCTCGCTGGCTTTTATCGACGGGGCGGTAAAGGTGGTGAAGACGCTTCTTGCGCAGGCAGGATGATGGGAAAAATAAAAAGGAAACTCCTGTCTCTTTCGCAGGGCGTTGCTCTGCGCTATTGATTTCGGGCTTTCAGCCCCTGCATTGATGGCATTATGCTAAAGCGTACGGCTAATAAGGTATCGCCTCTGCGGGATTTTCGGTATCTGCGTAACACGAGCTACTTATTGAAAGCTGCGTAATGGCACAATCTCTACACCAAACCCCTTCGCAAGCGTTCTGCGTGCGGGCTGCACGGTAACAGCCGCACGGCGCAGATTCCATAAACAGCGGAATATTTACAGCGCAATGCTTTCCACCAATTTTTTATACATTTCGATGGCTTCCTCCACCTCGCTCAGGTAAACGTACTCGTCGGCGGAGTGGGAGCGGGCGGAGTCGCCGGGTCCCATTTTGAGGGCGGGGAGGCGGAGCAGGGCAATGTCGCTCGTGGTGGGCGATACGTAAGCTTTCCGTCCGAGCTTGAGGGCTGCCTGCACCAGCGGATGGCTGTCGGCAATGCCGGAGGCTCGAATGTGCGTGGAGCGCGGCTGCACGTCGCACTGCACGCCTGCGCGGATGGTATCTACTATTTCCTGATTGTCGTAAGCGTCTGTGGGGCGCACGTCAACCACAAACTTGCACTCGGCCGGGACGACGTTGTGCTGCGTGCCGCAGCTAATCATGGTTACCGTCATTTTTACTTCGCCCATGCGCTCGGAGATTTTTGGGAAGCGAAAGGTGCGAAACCACTCAATAGCGTCTATGGCGCGGTAGAGCGCGTTGTCGCCCTCGCTACGCGCGGCGTGTCCCTGTTTTCCGTGCGCGGTGCAGTCAAGCGCCATTAGCCCGCGCTCGCCCACTGCCGCCTGCATTTGCGTTGGCTCGCCCACAATGGCGCAGCTAATGTTTCCGAGCAGCGGCTTGAGCGCCTCTACGCCGTTTGGCCCCTGCACCTCCTCTTCTGCAACGATAGCCAGCGCAAGGTTGAAAGGTAGCGGCTGCCGGTAAAGGTTGCAGTACGTGGCCGTCAGCGCTGCCACCGACGCGCCGGCGTCGTTGCTGCCCAAGCCGTAGAGCCTGCCGTTTTCGACGGTTGGCGCAAAGGGGTCGCGCGTGTAGCCTGCGGCAGGGCGTACCGTATCGTGGTGCGAGCAAAGTAGCAAAGTGGGTTTTTGTGCGTCGTAGCGCTCGCAGAGCGAATACACGTTGTTCAGGTAACGCTTGGGGGATACCTTCTGCTCCTGCAAAAAGTCAAAAAGGAGGCTTGCCGTCTCTCCCTCCTCCCGCGAAAAGGAAGGGGTGGAAATGAGGGCTTGCAAAAGCTGTATGGCGCTGGAGAGGTCAACCATGGGCGTTAAGAGCTAAGAAGCAACTAAAAAGATAGAATTTAGGGTAATCAATTTCGGGCTTTCAGCCCTTATCTCCCTATTCATTATTAATTATTCATTATTCACAGCCTTTGCCCCAGCGCCTCCCGCACCATAGCGGGGGTGATGAAGGCGTGCCCGCGCGTGGCAAATCGCTGCGCAATAGGCTCAATAATGCTTGCGTCGAGCCCGTACTCCGAGAGCCTTGTCTTTGTGCCCAGCGAGCGGAAAAAGTTTTCGGTAGCGTCAATTGCCGCTTCCGCCCGCTCTTCGGGAGTTCCGCTGGTAATGCCAAACACGCGCGCGCCCATTTGCAGCAGCTTGTCAAACTTTTGCGCGCGCAGCGTACGCCACACGCCGGGCATCACCACAGCCAGCGTTTGCCCGTGGTCAAGGCCGTGCAGCGCGGTGAGCTCGTGGCCAATTTCGTGCGTGCTCCAGTCCTGCGGCACGCCGCACGCAATAAGCCCGTTGAGCGCCATTGTGGCAGCCCACATCACGTTTGCGCGGACGTTGTAGTCAAGCGGCGTGCTCAGCGCCTTAGCGCCCTCTTGGATGAGCACCTTGAGAATACTCTCCGCGTAGTAGTCTTGCAGCGGCGCGTTTGCCGGCGGGTTCATGTACTGCTCGGCAACGTGCACAAAAGCGTCCACCACGCCGTTTGACGTCTGACGGGGCGGCAGCGAGTAGGTCGTTTCCGGGTCGAGGATGGAGAACTTTGGGTACACCAGCGGCGAAGAAAACGAAAGCTTCTCCTGCGTTGCCGCGCGGGTGATTACGGAGTTGCCGTTCATTTCGGTGCCGGTGGCGGGTAGCGTGAGCGCCACGCCGATGGGCAGGGCTGAGGTAAAGGGAGCGTGCCCGGCAACAATGTTCCACGGCTCGCCCTCGAAGCCTGCGGCTGCCGCAATGAGCTTTGTTCCGTCCACCACCGAGCCGCCGCCCACAGCCAGCAGGAACGTTATCTTTTCCCTCCGGACAAGCTCCACCGCCTTCATGCAGGTTTCGTAGCGCGGGTTGGGCTCAATGCCGCCAAACTCCATGTAGCTGAAGCCTGCAAGCGCAGCTTTCACCTGCTCATACACGCCGTTTTTCTTAATGCTGCCGCCGCCGTAGGTTACCAGCACCTTGGCGTTGGCGGGAATTTCGTTAGCCAGCTCGGCTATGGTTTGCTTGCCAAAAATAATTTTGACAGGATTGTGGTAGGAAAAATTTTTCATGAGTAACAGGGATTAGCGATTGTTTTTATAGCGTTGCTTCATTCAGGTTGCTAAGTTAGTAATTTTTTTTTGTTGCTATGTTGGCGCAAAAATGGCTTTTTCTAAAACATTTTTGCCACCTCTTTCTTAAGTTGCTGTATGGCGGCGGCCGTTGGGAGCTCGTTGTCCACGTGCCACTCCAGCAGCTTTTGCGCAAGCTGCAAGGAGGATTCGCCGGGGGTAAGCGGACTTGCGCAGGTGTTGATGCACGAGAGCACGCTGTTTTTTGCCATAGCGATTACGCTCCACAGCTCCGGCGATACGTACATTTGCTGCGAGAGGTTGTGCTCAAACTCGGAGCGCACGGCGGCAATGAGGTCGCTGTGCAGCTCGGCGTTGGAGGTGTCGGGTCGGCGCAGGCGCAGCACCAGCGCCTCGGGCGAAATTCGCTCCAGCAGCACCAGCAGCCGCTCGTGCGCCTGCAGGCGTAGCGGCAGGGTGATTTCCTTGGCGGTGGAGAGCAGCTGCACGTTGCGCCGGTGGCTTTCGGCGGCAAGCATCTTGCGCAGCACCATATACACCGCCCCAAACAGTAGCAAACCGCACGACAGCGAGGCTATCAGAAGTTGAGCAAAAATATCCATATACTATGTAGCGTTAGGTAAAAACGCCGGTGCAAAAGTACATGAAATTTCCGAATTACGCACAGGCGGATAAAAATCTCCGTTGCTTACAGGGGAAATGCGCAAAGGAATTTTTTGGCAGAGCGAGCTATTTCGGCTCACAAAATCTGCAAAGTGGTTATAAATTCGTATCGGGTTGCTCGGTTCAAAATTTCCGCAAGCGTTTTTTTTGCTATTTTTGCGGGCAGAAAAAATTTTCGCTACGTACACTTGTAAACTTCGTACTTTTCGTGTAAGTTTGTAAGGTGACAGTAAAAAATCGAGAACAATGGAAGAAATCGCGGAGTTATTCATAGAGCTGCTTAAAAAACATGACCGTGTTTCGCTGCCCGGTATGGGTGCATTTGTAGCGAGCCCACAAGCGGCCGTTATCGAAAAAGGTAAGATTATACCGCCAAGCAAAAAGGTTACGTTCCGGAAATCGGAAACATGGAACGACGGGTTGCTGGAGCAACTGTACGCCGAGCGCCACGGGCTTGGCATGGAGAAAGCCCGCGAAGAGCTGTACCGCATCATTGCCGACCTTCGCTTTGAGCTCGACGCTAACGGAAAGGTTGCGCTGCCCAGACTGGGCACGCTTCGCCAAAGCGCTTCGCGCGAAGTTAGCTTCGTACTGGCAAAAAGCCTGAACCTGCATAAAGATTCCTACGGGCTGGACGAAGTGAAGTTCACCTCTAACACAGAAGGAAAACAGGGTGAAAAGGCAGGGCAGGCGAGCAAAATCGACAATATTCCGCTGTTTGTTCTGTTTTGCGCTATGCTGGCCGTCATATCTGCGCTGGTGTTGTTTTTTCTACTTAACCGTATCCGCAGCAAAGACAGCGTTGAAGCTTTGATTGGCATACCCGATGAGCCACAGCAGGAGCTCTCCGTCGGCTTGCCCGAGCAAGACGCTGACGGGTATAGCCCGGATGACGTAAGCCCGCCCGCTCCGGAGGATGCTCCGGAAAACCAACCCGCTCCGCCGGAGGCAAGCACACTGCCTCCGGAAGCCGAAAAAGCGCCGCCGCCGGCTAACACGCGCTGCGAATTTTGTACGGTGGTAGCCAGCTACAATACGTTCGAAGGGGCAAGAATCCGGGCGGAAAAGTACAAGAACATGGGTTACAACGCGCGGGTGGTGGAAAGCGAAAGTAACCGGTTCCGCGTGGCGCTGGGCTGCTACTCAACTCTTGGAGCCGCAAAACAGGGGATAGCAGAAGCCTCCAAATTTGTAAAAGGCGCATGGATTCTGGAGGTGTGCCGGTAGCGCACGTAGCAACATGTACAAAAATCTTAGCCAATACGTAAATTTTCTTGAGTCGCGCGGCGAGTTGCTGCGCGTGCGGGCGTTTGTTGACCCGATACTCGAAATGTCCGAAATAGCCGACCGCGCGAGCAAGCAGCCCGGCGGCGGAAAGGCGTTGCTGTTCGAAAACAGCGGCACGGATTTTCCCGTGCTGATGAACATGATGGGTAGCGACCGCCGCATGAGCTACGCGCTGGGGGTGGAGAAGCCGGACGATGTGAAAAAAAAATTCGACGATTTCTTCTCTGCGCTCACGCAGCCGCGCAACAATTTGTGGGAAAAGCTACAGCTGCTGCCCACGCTCCGGCAAGCCTCGCGCTGGCTTCCGCGCCTTGTGCGGACGGCGGGGGAGCGCCGACAAGCTGTTGACCTCAACCCCGACCTCTACAAGCTGCCCATCCTGCAATGCTGGCCGCACGACGGCGGACGCTTCATCACCCTGCCGATGGTGCACACGCGCGACCTGCACACCGGCGTGCGAAACGTGGGCATGTACCGTATGCAAATTTTCGACGGGCAAACAACCGGGATGCACTGGCACCGCCACAAAACGGGCGCACGGCACTTTGAGCAGTACAAAGCGGCCGGAAAAAAAATGCCGGTGGCGGTAACGCTTGGCGGCGACCCCGTTTACACCTACTGCGCCGTAGCGCCGCTCCCCGATAACGTTGACGAATACTTGCTGGCGGGGTTCCTGCGCGGAGAGCCCGTGCGCCTGACGCGCTGCCTCACCCAGCCTGTTGAAGCGCCCGCAGACGCCGATTTCGTTATTGAGGGGTACGTTGACCCGGCAGAGCCGCTCGCAACGGAAGGCCCCTTTGGCGATCATACGGGCTTCTACTCGCTGCCGGACGCTTACCCGCGCTTTCACGTAACCGCCATTACGCACCGCAAAAACGCCATTTACCCGGCAACGGTGGTAGGCGTGCCGCCGCAGGAAGATGCGTACATGGGCAAGGCTACCGAGCGCATTTTTCTTGCCCCCATTCGCCTTGCCATGCTCCCGGAAATAGCCGATATGCACATGCCCTTTGAGGGCGTGGCGCACAACATTGCCATCGTAAAAATCAGCAAGGCTTACCCCGGACAGGCGGAAAAAACAGCCAACGCGCTCTGGGGCGCAGGGCAAATGATGTTCAACAAAATGCTGGTGGTGGTAGATGGCGATGTAGATGTGCACCGGTACGGCGAGGTGTGCGCGTGCGTGCAGAAAAACTTCCGTCCGGATACCGATGCGTACTTTGGCAGAGGCGCGCTCGACGTGCTTGACCATGCCGCGCAAGCCTGCGGCTACGGCGGGAAGCTGTGCATTGACGCTACGCGCAAGCTTCCCGAAGAATCGTCCGCTTTGCCGCAGCGCAGCGAGAAAATGCCGTACAGGTTCACCCGTCAGGCAGCGCAGAACGCCGACAGCTTGATACGGATTATTTTTGATGATAATGTTGACCTCGAAGACGTGAGCCTCTGCGTTTGGCTCATGGGCAACAACGTTGACCCCGCCCGCGATTGCCGCGTAGAGAACGGCACGCTTGTAATTGACGCTCGCGGCAGGCATAAGAGCAGGAGCATTGTCCGCAGCTGGCCGGAGGTGGTTTGCGCCTCGCCCGAAACCATTGCCGCTGTTGACCGAAAATGGGAAACGCTGGGCTTGGGCAAGCTCATAGAATCGCCATCGCTGCGCTACAGGGGGCTACTGTCGGGCAGCGGCGGCGCAGAGGCGCAGCAGCGTTGAGCGCTGCGGAGTAAAATTTTTACAGGAATTTTTTTTAAGTTGATACTTTCCGATTTATACAAAAAATCGCTCGACCTCGTCCCGCTTAGCGACGAGGAGGCGCTGTTGCTCTACGGGCAGGCTCCTCTGGCCGCGCTAATGCGCGTTGCCAACGAGCTGCGGCAGCGGCACGTACCGGGCAACGGCGTGAGCTGGCAAATAGACCGCAACGTAAACATTACCAACGTGTGCATATCGGGGTGCAAGTTCTGCACCTTTCACTGCGGGCTGCACAGCCCCAAAGCCTACACCACCGCGCCGGAGGAGTACGCGCAAAAAATCGAAGAACTTTTTGCCAGAGGAGGTCGCCAGCTGCTGCTGCAAGGCGGGCTACACCCCAAGTACGGGCTTGATTTTTACGAAACGCTTTTCCGTGCGCTCAAACAGCAATTCCCTTTGCTCAAGCTGCACGCGCTGGGGCCGCCGGAGGTGGCGCACATTGCGCAGCTCGAAAAGCTGTCGTACCGGCAAACGCTGGAGAGGCTTGTAGCGGCGGGTCTGGACAGCCTGCCCGGCGCAGGCGCGGAGATTCTGGACGACCGCGTGCGCAAGCTGCTGTCGCCCGCCAAGCCCGGCGTGCAGGCGTGGCTCGACGTAATGCGCGAGGCTCACCAAATGGGGCTGGCAACCTCCGCCACCATGATGTTTGGGCACATTGAAACGTGCGCCGAGCGCGTAAAGCACCTCCGCCTTATCCGCGATTTGCAGCGCGAAAAGCCGCCGGGAGCGCCGGGTTTTCTGGCGTTTATCTGCTGGCCTGCCCAGCTCGGCAACGCTTCGTCGCCCATCTTTAAGAGCGTCAAAAAAGTATCGGCGGAGGAGTACATTCGCACGGTTGCCATCAGCCGCATCATGCTGAACAACGTACCCAACATTCAGGCTTCGTGGCTCACGGTGGGCAAAACCGTTGCGCAGCTGTGCCTGTGGGCCGGCGCAAACGATTTCGGCTCTATTATGATTGAGGAGAATGTAGTCTCTTCGGCCGGGGCAAGCTATTCTTTCGACGAAGAGGGCATTACCGCCGCCATCCGCGAAGCCGGCTACGAGCCGTGGCTGCGCAACCAAAAGTATGAGAAGGAAGCTGTTTGAACGGTTTTTTGAATGTTTTTGTCCGATTTTGGATGGTAAAGAGAACGCGAATTGTTAGAAACACCCGGCGCTCAACCGCAGAGCCGGCAACGTAGAGCGGCAAAGAGAGTAATTTTGCGTCATTCCGGTTTACTTATACGAATTGTATGATAGTAAGTTGTTTTCTGCGATCTTGTATTTGCTTCGTCTCTGTTAAATTTGTAATCGCGGGCATCAGGCGTAGCGCTGTTGAATGTTACTTTTGCAAAGTCGCTTTGCGGACGAGCGGTTTTGCGCTATCGAAGTACGGCATTAGCTCCGTTACAATTTTTTCATCTGCTTCGTTGAGGATTTTGCGAACCGGCTCAGCATTTACAGAGGACAGCATGGCGACAGAAAATCAACGCTATATCTGCTTTTCAGATATATTTTCTACTAAGTGTTGTGTGAATAAGAAAAATAGCTATCTTTGCGACACTATTAAAAAGTACTTGGAGTTCTTTAGCCAATTTTGTGCTGCAAAAAATATACGATGAACTCAAGCCAAAAATTTGATTATTATCAATTTATATGTAACGTTTTACACAATTATGGCAGCTGAACTTTAGGCGGATTTTGCGGAAAAAATAAGTTGTACTTAAAAAATTTACCATGAAACCTTTTTTAATTTTTGTAGCCTTACTAACCATGCTCACGCTATCTTGCGCACAGGGTTACGAATTGGATGACAGCGAGTTGGGATGCGATTGTAAGGAAGAGCTATTTTACAGCTATGGCGATGAGAAAATATTCTTAGACTCCTTTTTTTTGAATGACTACCTGCTGGTTGGCTTTAGCAATCAGGTTAAGGGCGAAGAAATACTGAATTTTATCAATGAAACCGGCATGTTTCACGCTACCGGCAAGAGCGATATTGTTCGCAACAGCCATGAATCGCAGCATGGCTTGCTGCTTGTTCAAACGATAACGCCAAAGACCTGCACCCAGCTGAAGGGAATTATCAAACAGCTGGAAAGCAACCCTGCCGTTGCCTTTTCAAACCTCACCTTTAACGGAACATTTTGCATTGGCGACGATTGCTCCGATGTGATGCTATATACCGACGAGTTTACCGTAAGAGTCAAGGACGAAAATGACCTGTCGGATTTACGCGCCGTTGCGCAAGAAACCGAAACGAAGATAAAGGAGCAAAATAAGTTTATGCCCGACGTATATATTCTGAGCGCCGACAAAACCTCAAAAGGCAACTCCCTGCAAATGTCCCACTATTTTTATGAAACAGGGAAATTTGTATATGCAGAGCCTAACTTTATCGAAGCTTGCTTTACGCACGCCGACCAAGAGCAGCCGCCTACCTTTCGGTAGATTTTGCAGAGACCCCCCAAAATGCTACTTTTACAGCAACTTTCAGCGCGTAAGCTACCTACCAATATTACGATTATGGCACGCTACTTAGACCCTAAAAACGACTTGCCGTTCAAGAAAGTATTTGGCGAGCACAAGCGCTTGCTCATCAGCTTTCTGAACGCCTTGCTGCCCCTGCGGAAGGAGCAGGAAATAGTCAGCAGCTGTTCTCGAACGCCACTTCATGGAGCGCGGCGTGCTCCGACCTCCAAGCGGTCATTAACGCTTCTGCCTCCGGCGGCCTGCGCTAAATTTGTACAGTATTCGGAAATAATTGGTAATTTTGCAGCACGTAAAAAAAATAAATTATGCAAGCAAAAGGGGTACGTAAAAAATCGGGGAAGCCGTTTATAATAGCCAACCCGATATACGATACGGTGTTTAAGCGGCTGATGGAGAATCAGCGGATAGCAAAGTTTTTTCTCAACGCCATCCTCGAGCAGCCGGTGGAAGACTTGACCGTGCTGCCGCAGGAGTTCATCTACAAGCTCGACGGGGCAAAGGTTGTGCCCGAGCGCGAGAAGCCGCACTTTTACTCCTTTTTCCGTCTGGACTTCATGGCGACCCTTCGCGACGCCGACGGCAAGCCCCGCAAGGTGCTGATAGAGCTCCAAAAATCGTGGGATACGCTGGACGTGATGCGCTTCCGCAAGTACCTCGGCGAGCAGTACAGGAGGATGGACATTCTGGATGGCCAGGAAGCCATCCTTCCGGTAACAACCATCTATATTCTGGGTAACAACCTCGCCGAAATAAGCTGCGCCTGCGTTAAGGTGGGCCGCATATACACCGACATGCAGCGCAAGCAGCCCATAGACGCGAGGTCAAAGTTTATAGAAAACCTTACGCACGACAGCTACGTCATTCAGACGGGCAGAATCAGGGATGTTCGCTGCACGACCAATCTCGACAAGCTGCTCAGCATTTTTGAGCAGCGGCACTTCATCGAGGCCGACTCTGATGTGAGGAAGGAGTACCCCTACCAGCCGGATGACGAAGACATGGAGCTTATTACCGATATTCTGTACGAAATGGGGGCCGACCCCAAAGAGCGCAAGCAAATAGAGAACGAAAAGGAAGCCCTGCGGGTTATTAACAACATGAAAGATCCGCTCAAAAAAGCGCTCGCCGAAAAGGATAAAGTACTCAAAGAAAAAGATAAAGTACTCAAAGAAAAGGATAAAGCGCTCGAAAAAAAGGATAAGGCGCTCGCAGAAAAGGATAAAGCGCTCACAGAAAGTAAGAAAGTTCGGGAGGAGCAAGTTAAGTTGCTCGAAAAAAGCAAGAAAGATAGTGAAGAGCAATCTAAATTGCTCGCAGAAAGTAAGAAAGTTCGGGAGGAGCAGGAGAAAAGAATTGCGCGCTTGGAGCAGCTTGTGCGGGCACAGCAAGCTAAGTAAGCGCATATTGCGCAGAATTTTAGCGGCAGCTGTTCTCGAACGCCACTTCATGGAGCGCGGCGTGCTCCGACCTCCAAGCGGTCATTAACGCTTCTGCCTCCGGCGGCCTGCGCTAAATTTGTACAGTATTCGGAAATAATTGG
>JAITAP010000243.1 GCA_031284065.1 Prevotellaceae bacterium | reverse complement strand
TAAAACAAAAAAACGTCGCATAACAGGTCTGTATACGCTTCGCCGCCGTTGGCGGCTCGGCCTCCGCCATGGCTAGGTCAATCGCGTCGCTCATTCCCACGCCAGTTCTCCGGCACAGTTTGTCGGCCCTGGAAATGCTACGCATTTCCTTATCCGGGCCGCCAAACCGTCGCATACAGCCGGAACGTTATGTGCCATTTTTCTTGAATTTTCCGACAAAATAAAAAAATACAATTGACAAAAATTTTAATATATAATAGACTCAATAAGCAAAAACATATCGTTAAGGGGAAAATATGAATTATTATAATGATAGGTTCTATCTCAATCAATCAAATGGCAGTTATAATAGCGCAAAAGTTGTATTGGAAAAAACCCTTAAAATGTTACCAAAAATAGATTCAGCCGTTGATTTTGGATGTGGTATTGGAACATGGTTAGCCGCTTTGCAAGAAATTGGTGTTAAGGAAATAAAAGGATACGATGGCTCATGGGTAGATAGGAAGATGTTAATGATACCAACAGAATGTTTTACTGAAGTTGATTTAAATAAAGAGATTTTCGTTGGTAAAAAATATGATTTGGCTATATCGGTGGAAGTTGCAGAACATCTTTATCCTAATTCTGCGGAATTATTTATAAAGTCTCTTGTGAAATCAGCTGACGTTATATTATTTTCAGCGGCTATACCTTTTCAAGGAGGTACAAATCATATTAACGAACAATGGCCGGAATATTGGAATAAAATATTTAATAAAAACGGATACATCGCAATGGATTTATTGCGGGAACAAATATGGAATGAAACTACAATTGAGTGGTGGTATAGACAAAACATTATGTTATTTGTTAAACAAAAAGTGGTACATATGATTAAAAAAGTATCCCCCCCCCGATCTTTAGTATGTCCAGAACTGTATCTGGATAAAATTAATGATCTTAACAAGGCGGACATAAACAAATTAAGTTTATGGAAAGTATATAAAATAGCATTAAAACATATGCTAAAAAAAATATTGGGTAAAGAAATTTGTGATATGATAAAAAAAATTAAAGGCAAGAAAAACGGCACATAACAGGACTGTTTACGCTTCGCCGCCGTTGGCGGCTCGGGGTTCCGTTCGCCTAGGTCAGTCGCTTCGCTCCTTCCCACGGCTCACTACACCCACAGTTTGCCAGCCCTAAAAATGCTACGCATTTTTTTATTCGGGCTGTCAAACCGTCGCAAACAGCCGGAACGTTATGCGCCATTTTTCCTAAAAAAATTATAAAAATTTTTATGAAAATATTGACAAAAAAATAGTAATAGAATATAATAAGGCATTATGTGGATTGTCTACGCATTATTATCCGCCCTTTTTGCGGCATTAACTTCAATTTTGGCAAAAATTGGCATTGAAAATATAAATTCAAATTTGGCTACAGCAATACGAACTGTTGTGGTTTTAATTATGTCTTGGGCTATTGTTTTTGCAACTGGAAAAAACAATGATATTGCAACTATTGGGTACAAAAATTTACTCTTTTTAATATTGTCTGGAATAGCAACCGGACTGTCTTGGCTTTGCTACTATAGAGCCTTACAGATTGGCGAAGCCTCAAAAGTCATACCCATAGACAAATTAAGCTTGGTAATTGGAATGGTATTGGCATTTACTGTATTAAGAGAAACAATGACAGCTAAAACAATTATTGGAGGAATTTTAATCACAATTGGCACAATTATTTTAATATTTTGATAAAAAAACCATTATCCATGTATTTTTATGCATAGCGATTTACTTATGGGAGTGGTTTTTTATTGTGCCTTTGCGCCGGAAAATAATAAAAAAATGTTACTCTATGGCAAAAATACGGAAGTCGCCGTAATTCAGGTAAGCAATGAAGATTATACCTGCGTAACCGACCTTGCTCGGTTATAAAAACGCCGAGCACACGGGCAATGTGATAAAATTTGGCTGAGAAACAGAAACGCCATAGAGCTATTGGGTATTTGGGAGCGCCTGCATAATCCGGATTTTAGCCCCGCCGAATCTGGCGGGCTTAGAAAAGAGGCGGCAAAATCACATTCGTTTCCGTTTTCATTGAAACAGTAAAGCGCCTTACGCTGTACACGCTTGTAAATCCGGAAATTTTCACGTAAGTTTGCGACCTGTAAAAACGGCAAGGCGAATAGCAACAAAATGGTCAACCACACACATACTTTTGGTAAGCTTTACCTCATTCCCTCTACCCTTGGCGAATGTTGCATTGGCGATGTGCTGCCGCAGCGTACCGCCGATGTGGCCAACCGTATTTCGCGCTACGTGGTAGAGAATACGCGCAGCGCACGACGCTTCTTGAGCCGGCTGAAAATATCGCAACCCATAGATTCGTTAATATTTACGGAGCTAAACGAGCACACGCCCGCTGCGGAGGTAGCGCCCATGCTGACGCCGCTGCTGCAAGGCTTTGACGTGGGCGTTATTTCGGAGGCCGGCGCGCCTGCGGTTGCCGATCCGGGAGCCGCGCTGGTGAGCGTCGCACACGAAAACGGTATCCGCGTGGTTCCGCTGGTGGGGCCGTCGTCTATCCTGCTTGCGCTCATGGCGTCGGGGTTCAACGGACAGTCGTTTGCATTTTCGGGCTACCTGCCCGTAAAACCCGACGAGCGGATTCGCAGCATCAAGCGTCTGGAGCGGCTATCGGCAGAAGGGCAAACGCAGATTTTTATGGAAACGCCCTACCGCAACAACAAGCTCCTTGCTGACCTCACTGCCGCCTGTAGCCCGCGCGCCAAGCTGTGCATTGCCGCCGATATTACGCTCGAATCGGAATTTATCGCCACCAAAACGATGCTGGAATGGAAACGGGAAGCGCCCGATTTGAATAAGCGTCCCTGTATTTTTTTGGTGTAGCAGTGAGCCCTCTCCGGCTACTTTTTTTTCTTCAGGCCGTTGTACGCCAAGTACGCCACAAACAGCGCCCCCAACGCAACAAGCGCAATGGTGAGCTCGTGGAATATGGACTCAAACATTTCGATATTCTTTCCGCAAATGTAGCCAACAATCGACAAAATAACGTTCCATATCGCTGCGCCCAGCGCGGTGTACAGCGTAAATGCCCCCAGCTTCATTTTTGATATTCCCGCCGGAATGGAAATCAGCTGGCGGATGCCGGGGATAAATCTTCCCACAAAGGTGGAGCTGTTGCCGTGATTTACAAAGTAGGATTCGGCTTTTTCGATTTTGGCGCGGTCTATCAGGCAGGCGTGAGCAAAGCGCGTATCGGCGAGCTTGTGAATAATGGGTCGCCCCAGAAACCGCCCCAGATAGTAGTTGATGTACGCTCCAACCATAGCGCCCAGCGTGCCGAACAAAACTATTGCCCCAATGTGCAGGCTGGAGCCGGGCGTTGCGGCAACCATTGCGGCGGGCGGGATTATGACTTCCGACGGAAATGGGATAAATGAGCTCTCTACCACCATTAGCCCAAATACCAGCAGGTAAATGTGCGCTGCATTTATGGCGTTGAAGTAGTCCATCACGGACTGAATTGAGTCAAAGTGTTCCAGCATTGCTTGTTTTTAAGGGTTTATAGGTTGCGCAAAAAATTTCGGGGCTCTCAAGCCGGCTAATGCTTTTTGTTTGCTTTCCGGAGAGTCTTGCGCAAGTTTTTCATTTCGGGTATGTTTTTGGCTTCCGGACAAATCCGAAGAAAGAATCGGAGGCTATCCTCAGCGTCCATGATCAACGCCTGCTCCAAATGGCTGAGGCATCTTGGCGCGTCTTTCAGCGCGAAAAACAGCGCAGCCATGTAGCAATGGGCAATTGAGGTGTCTATGGAGATGTCGGCGGCGTCCTCAATCAAGCTTTTCGCACCGGGTATTCCAAGCTTTACGGCCTCGTAGAGCACCACAAGAGCGCCTAAGCTGTACTCTCTGCACGTTAGCGCATTTTTGAGCGAGCGCAGCATTTTTCTGTTTTTTTTCCACTCCAGCTCCAGCGACGCCATTAGCGACCACGAGAACGAGTCTTGGTCGTCCAGCGCTACCGCGTGCTGAGCGTACTTGTATGCTTCTTCCGAGATGTCCAGGTTGTCCAGCAGGAGCGCCATTTTCGCGTACAGCGTTGGCTCTTCGGGGTTGGCGCCAATGGCGGTGGCGTAGATTTCGCCTGCGGTGTCGTACTCGTCTCTTTCTTCGTAAACCAAACCCACCGCGTGCACCATTTCAATGTCGTGCGCGTTGGCTTGCAGCATTGCCTTGTAGGTTTCCAGCTCTTTGTCGGGCAAGCCCAGCGCGTTGTAGATGCAGGCCTTTAAGTCGTACGTATAGACATTCATATCTTCATCAAGGCTTATGGCAGCGTTGCACGCCTCCAGCGCCTCTTCATATTTTTTCATGGCGATAAGTATGCGGGCAATGACGATCCACAGGTTAGAGCGGCGAGGGTCTTCCGCCAACATTTTTTTGCAGCACGCTATGGCGTTATCGTAATCCTGCGTTTCCTCGTAGTGGTCTGCCAGCATGTCGTATATGTCTGCGTCGTCCGGGCAAGCTTTCACGCCGTTGAGCAGCGTTTCTTCGGCTTTTTCCGTCATCCCCAGGTCGTTTAGCAGCTCCGCCTTGCCGCAGTACGCCTGCGCCATTTTTTCGTCCAGCACCAGGGCGTAGTCGTAGGCTGCAATTGCCTCGTCGAAGTCGGTGAGCATGTCTGCCATGTCGCACCACAGCGCAGGGTCAAAGGGATTTTGCTCTACGCTTTTTTTGTAGTACTCCTCGCCGGCCTCAAAATCTGCAAGCTCGGTAAAGGCGAACGCCATGTACCCCAACAGGGTTGACGAGAGCTGTATTTTGTCCTCAAAGCTTTGCAGGTTTTGTATTACCTCCTCGTATTTTTCCTGCTCCAGCAAGGCGGTGCTAATTACGGCAAGCACCTGCTCTACGTCAATGTTGCGGGCGGCTTCGCTGTCCAGCAACTCCTGCTGGAGCTTGATAGCCTGCTCAATTTTTCCCACTGAAATCAGCGCCAACGCTTTGGAGATTCTCAGGCGGAACATGTCAAGCTCGTACGCGGACTCCGATTGCTCAAGCTCGGCAATAATGTTCAGCGCTTTGCGGGGCTTGTTGTCAAAGGCAAAGAGCGAAGCTTTGATTAGCCGTATGGAGGGCGAAAGCGGGTGCAGCTTCTCCGCCAGCGTTAGGGCTTGCATCGCTTTTTTTACCTCACAGCGCTCGCCGTAGTAGTTGATAATGTCCTCACATTCGGACACATCAAAGTAGCAGGAGCGACCCTGCGCCAGCATTTCTTCATAGCGGCAAATCAACGATTCTTCCTCGCTATCCAAGAAATCTTTTCTAAAATCCTTGTTATTATTCACAATTTCAACGTATTGTTTTTAATCAATGCCTCTATTTTAGCCATAAGTTCTTTGCTTGCGGGCGTAAGCGGCAGCCGCAGCGTATTGTTGATGATACCCCGAATGGAGAGCGCCGCCTTTACGCCTGCCGGATTACCTTCGGCAAACAGCGCGTCTATTAGCGGCGTCATCCCCAAGTGAATTTTTGCGGCGTCGCCGTATTTTTGCGCGTTTACCAGCCGCACCATATCGGAAATTTGCTTGGGGAAGGCGTTTGCCGCCACCGAAATTACGCCGTGCGCTCCCGTAGCCATGAGCGGAAACGTAAGCGCGTCGTCGCCCGAAAGCACAATGAAGTCTTGGGGTTTGTCCCGCAGAATGTAATTTATCTGCGACAAGTTGCCCGAAGCTTCCTTTGTGCCCATAATGTTTTTCACCTCGCTTGCCAGCCGCAGCGTGGTTTCGGCGGAGAGGTTTACCCCCGTGCGCCCCGGCACGTTGTACAGTATCACCGGCGCCGGCGACGCCTCCGCTATCGCCTTGTAGTGCTCGTACAGCCCTTGCTGCGAAGGCTTGTTGTAGTACGGCGTAACCGAGAGCAGCGCGTCAACTCCGCTAAAATCCTTGCGGCGGATGCTCTCCAAAACATCGGACGTATTGTTGCCGCCCAGCCCAAGCGCTATGGGCAGCCCTTTTGCGTTGCTCTGCCTGATACACGCCAATACTTCCTGTTTTTCGCCGTCGGAGAGCGTTGGCGTTTCGGCAGTAGTGCCAAGAGCGACCAAAAAATCCACGCCATTATCCGATACGAAGCTCACCAGCTTGGCGAGCGCAGCGTAGTCCACGCGCCGCTCCTTTGCGTCGAATGGCGTTACCAGCGCTACTCCCGTGCCTGTTATCCTGCTTGTCATACTGCGGTACTATTTTTACCGGCGGCTTCTTCTTCCATAGCTGCCTGCGGGTTGTTAATGATGGAAATATAATGCTTCACCTGCTTCACATAGCCGCCGGTGTCGCATACTTGCTGCGCATCTACTACCAAGTCGTAGGGGCAGCGCGGGTAAAGCACGCCGCCGATAATCATGGAGGCTTGCACTGTGGAGACAATATACTTCAGCGGGTAGGGATAGCGCTCCTCATCGCGGCAAAAATCAATGACAATATCGTAGCTGCCTTGTAAAAATTGATTTATGCTTTCCGCAATGGGGCGTCCGTACCAGTTGAGGTCCTGCTTGGTGAACAGCTCCACCGAAGCTATATGGGATAATTCTTCAGGTAGCGTTTTGCTGTCGCAGTATCCGATGGCCGAGCAGCGGATTTTTTTCTTCAAAAGAAAGCTGCGCATCGAAAATATTTCCGGCGGCACCATGCCGCCCTCTACCTTAAAAACTATGCCTACCGTTTTGGCAGTATCGAAAGAGTGAAACCGTTTGTCGCGAACAAGGCGTTTCTTCCGGCTCACAATCGCATACTTGCGAAACCAATTGCTCATTCTTTCAGACATTGTTTTTTTTGCTAATAAGTTCCAAAATTTGTACTTCATTAATCACCTTCACCCGCAGCTTTTCCGCTTTTTGGATTTTGCTGCCGGCTTTTTCGCCTGCCAACAGGTAGGATGTGCTGCCCGATATGGCGCTTGCCACCTTGCCTCCGTGCTGCTCTATCGCCTGCTTCCACTCTTCGCGCGGACGGCTTAGCGTGCCTGTGATGACGAAAGTTAATCCCTCAAGTTCGCTGGAAATGCGCTCTTGCGCGTCGGTGGCAAAACACAAACCAACTTCCCTAAGCTTATTCAAAAGTAGCTGATTTTTTTCTTCTCCGAAAAAAGCTAATGCACTTTTAGCTATTTGTTCACCCACTTCGTCCACCTCAAGGAGCTGTTCCGGCGTGGCATTTTGCAGAGCGTCAAGCGAGCCGAAAGCGTCGGCTAATTTTTTTGCGGTGGTTTCGCCGACGTAGCGGATACCCAGCGCAAACAATACGCGCGGAAACGCCACCTTTTTTGAATTTTCCAAGCCTTGCAGGATGTTTTCGGCGGACTTGTCGCCCATGCGCTCCAGCCTTGCAATCTGGCTTTTCCGCAGGCTGTACAGGTCGCCGACGGTGGCTATCAGCCCGTTTTTGTAGAGCAGCTCCACCGTTTCGTCCCCCAAGCCTTCAATATTCATGGCCTTGCGGCTTGCAAAGTGGATAATGCGCCCCACTATCTGCGGCGGGCAGCCGCTCTCGTTCGGGCAAAAGTGCTTTGCTTCGCCCTCGAGCCTTACCAGCGGCGTAGAGCACTCGGGGCATACGCTGATGTACTGCAAGGGCTGCAAGGTTTCGTCGCGCTTTGAGGCGTCAACGCCCACAATTTTGGGGATGATTTCCCCGCCTTTTTCAACGTAAACCATGTCGCCAATGCGCACGTCGAGCAGGGCAATCTGGTCGGCGTTGTGCAGCGAGGCTCGCTTGACCACCGTGCCCGCCAGCTTTACCGGCTCAAGGTTGGCAACAGGCGTGATAGCGCCCGTGCGCCCCACCTGATAATCCACCGAAAGGAGCTTGGTGAGCGCTTGCTCGGCTTTGAACTTGTAGGCAATTGCCCAGCGCGGCGTTTTGGCGGTAAAGCCCAGCGCCCGCTGCTGCGCAAAGCTGTTGACCTTGACCACCACGCCGTCGGTATCGTAGGGCAAGCTTTTACGCGCCGCGTCCCAGCGCCGGATAAAGGTGATAACGGCGTTTATGTCGCTGCACTTTTGCGTGTGCTCCGACACCTTAAATCCCCACGCGCGGGCTGCCTGCAAGCTTTCGTAGTGTGAGGAAAAGGGCAAGCCGTAGCCCGGCATGTAGTAGATAAAGTTGTCCAGCCCTCGCTTTGCGACCTCTTTGCTGTCGAGCATTTTTAGCGTACCTGAGGCGGCGTTGCGCGGGTTGGCAAAGGGGACTTCGTCCTGCTTTTCGCGCTCGCGGTTCAGCTTTTCAAACGAGCTGTGGGGCATCAGAATTTCGCCGCGCACCTCAAATTCTTTGGGAAAATTGTCGCCTTGCAGCTGTAGCGGAATACTGCGCACGGTGCGCACGTTGGCGATAACGTCGTCGCCCTGCACGCCGTCGCCGCGCGTTACGGCGCGTTGCAGCGTGCCGTCAGCGTAGATCAGGCTAATGCTTGCGCCGTCGAACTTAAGCTCGCACACGTACTCGTACGCCTCGTCAAATGCTTTGGCTATACGCGCGTCAAACTCGCGCAGCTCGCCCTCCGAGTACGTGTTGCCAAGCGATAGCATGGGGTAGCGGTGCGCCACCTGCGCAAAACCCTCGCTAAGGTCGCTCCCCACGCGCTGCGTAGGCGAAGCGACGTTTACCAGCTCCGGAAATTTTCTTTCCAACCCTTGCAGCTCCTGCATCAGCAAGTCGAACTCAAAGTCGCTGATGACAGGCGCAGACTCAACATAGTAGCGCCGGTTGTGCTCGTCTATCTTCTTTCGCAGAGCGTCAATCCGTATTTTTGCTTCCCTTATCGTCATTACACTTTCCTAAATTCTCGCCAAAGGTAGGAATTTTTGCGCATTTTACCTTTCTCTGCGGTGAGAACTTATGCACAAGAAGCTTGCCATAAGGCGCAACAGGTCAGGGTAGCCGTTGCTTTACACGGATTAAAAT
>JAITAP010000191.1 GCA_031284065.1 Prevotellaceae bacterium | reverse complement strand
ATTTTCCTAACAAAACAACCTCAGTAGCAAGCAAAGGCGTTGCAAATACCTCCCCCAACCTCATTACCTCATTATACACCGACTGAATGAGGTAATGAGGTTGGGGGTTGTACTATGCTGCCTCCTGCTACTGAGGTTGTTTTTTTTTGTTGAAATTAGGTGAAAATGAGGTTTTCGGCGCAAACCCTAATTCGTAATTACGCTAAAGGTTGTTGCTCGTCTTTGGGGGCTACATTCATTTTACCCGTTATGGCAGCGGTTATGTATCAGCCCCCGCAGCGGCGTCGAACAGCCTGACGTAGGGCTCAAACAGGTACAGCTTGTTCCGCTGAGCGCCGGTTATCTCCTTCAGCACGCCGGCTTTTTCCAAACCGCCTATCAGGTTGTACGCCGTTTGGGGCGTTTTCCCGATTAGCCCGGCGGCCTCCGCAACCGAAATAACCGGCTTCTTGTACAGATAGTTCAGCAGTACCCTTGCCGCTGCGCCGCGCTTGCCCAGCTTGTCTGCCTGCACCTCAATGGATTGCTTCAGCTGCATAATTTTCTCCAGCGTAGCAACCCCATTTTGGGCAACTTCTACTATCCCCGTCAGGAAAAATTTCAGCCACTGCGCAATATCGTTGTGCGTCCTTACGCGCATGAGATTATCGTAGTACAGCGCTCTGTGCCGCTCAAAAAAATCGGACAGGTAAAGAATGGGGCGCTTCAAAATTCCCTTGCTTACAAGGTACAGCGTGATAATCAGGCGCCCCGTCCGGCCGTTGCCGTCCAGAAAGGGGTGAATGGTTTCAAACTGGTAGTGAATGAGCGCTATTTTAATCAAGTCGGGGATATTGTCGTCCTGCGCATGGGCAAAGTACTCAATATCGGACATAAGGTCCGGCACTTCCGTATGCACGGGTGGGACAAACACCGCATTGCCGAGTGTTGCTCCTCCAATCCAGTTTTGGCTTTTGCGGAACTCTCCGGGCTGCTTGTGCTGCCCGCGCACGCCGCGCAGCAAGATTTTGTGCGCCTGCCTGATTAGGCGGGTAGAAAACGGCAAGGCCTGGAGCATATTAACGGCCTCATTCATCGCTGCGGTATAGTTTCGCACCTCTTCCCAATCGTCCCGCTTTTCGGCGGAAATTTCCGATTGGCTCAAAAATGTTTCCTCCATTTTGGTTTGCGTCCCCTCAATTTTTGCCGATTGCGTAGCTTCTTTGGCTATGTGCATCTGGATAAACAGGTCTATATCGACGTACTCGGAGTACATGTCCAAGCGTCCGAGAAATCTGTCTGCCTTGCTCAGCAAAGCTGCGATCGGCATGTCGTCAATTATCCATTGCCGGGTTAGCGCCGTTGGCCGAAAGCTCTTATAAGCGCCCTGTTTGATGTATTTTCCTGCCACAAAATTTTTCATTTCTACACTTTTATGCTCAAATTTGCCACAAAGGTAATGCTTTTTTCTTATTCTAAAAACACCCCCCGAAATTAGAATAAGAAATTCCTTATTCTAAAAACATACCTCGAAATTAGAATAAGAACCCCCTTACTCTAAAAATCCCCCTCAAAACGTAGTGCGAACGGGTTACAGGCAATATATTCGGCTACGAAAAAGCGGGGACATTCGGCTAAATCGCTACTGATTTTTCTCCACCGTCATTTCGCAGCTCTTGCAGTCGAACTTAAGCCTTAATTTATATCCGTTATTTTCTAAAAATAAAGGCTCCTGTAGCGTCCTGCCCTCCTCTTTCTTCCTGCAAAATCCCAACTCGCGCAAGAGGCAGTAGCGGGTGGTCATAAGGGCAGCCGCGCCTTGAGGCGGCTCCTGCTCAAATGCCGGGCTAATATCTGCTACGCCGTGGCGCTCATAAAACCTTTTTGCACGCGAATTTAGCACATTTCCCTTAAAGCTTAGCGCTAAATCCGGATAGGGAACGGTATTTTTTTCAATCTCTTTATGCGGTACAATGTACTGCGCTTGCCGTTTCTGCGCCAGCTGCGCCAAAACGGTACGCCTCCAGCCGTTGAGTTCCGATATAGCATAAAAATATGGCCTGTCGGTATGTACGTCAACGCAGGCTATGCGGAACATGGAGCTTCCCGATTTTTTAAGCTGCTCTCTTACCGTATCCAAAGCTTTAGCTTCATTATTCGCCATAACATTGTTTTTATCAATACGCAGCGAAGCTGAAATGCCATCTTCGTCGGTAGCGGTAATGCGAACGCTCGCCGGAGTAGCCTCAAAGAGCATTTTTGCATCTACCAAGCGCTGCGCCGAGCTGCCCGCAAGCTGCCGCTGAAAGGCAATGTCGAAGCTTCGGAAAACGGCTGCGCCCGCCGCCGCTCCCGACATATCCTGCAAAAAAAGCCGGGAGCCCTCCACGCGGTTTACGTTAGCGCCGTGCAGCGTCCCGCCTTTGCCAAAAAAGCAAACCCCATCTCCGGCGCATACCTCAACGCTAAGCTTAACCTCAACATAGCTGCTGCCAACTTGCTGTATAACCCCAACCTTTTCGCCCACCGATTTCGGCGTGCTGACGGAGGCAATGCTTTGGGGGGTTCCGTCGGCAAAGTAGGTGGTGAAGCCGCGCGAAAACGTTTTGCCGGGCTGCGGGTTAAAGTTGAAGTAAGCTTGCCCTGACGAAGGCTTTTTTTGCCCAAAAAATATTTCGTCGATAGCCTTTCGGTAGTGCGCCACCACGTTCTTTACGTAGCCAACGTCTTTGAGCCGCCCCTCGATTTTGAACGAGCACACTCCCGCCTGCGCCAAGCTGCGCAAATGCGCTGTGAGGTTGAGGTCGCGGAGCGAAAGCAAATGCTTACCCTTTACAACCGTCCTGCCGCTGCCGTCTATCAGGTCGTAAGCCGAGCGGCACGGCTGCGCGCAAACGCCGCGGTTGGCGCTCCTCCCCGCAAGGTAGTGGCTCAAGTAGCACTGCCCGCTGTAGGACACGCAGAGCGCGCCGTGTACAAACGCTTCAAGCTCAACCGTCCGCGCCGCTGCGCGAACACCGGCTACCTGCAAAAGCGAAAGCTCACGCGCGAGCACCACGCGCGAAAAGCCAACATCCTGCAAAAACTTTACCTTTTCGGGAGAAGCGTTGTGCGCCTGCGTGGAGGCGTGCAGGGCAATGGGCGGCAAGTCCATTTCGAGAAAAGCCATGTCCTGCACAATAAGCGCATCGCAGCCCATTTCAAAGGCCTCCACCGCCAGCCGCCGCGCCTCGTCGAGCTCGCGCTCGTACAGGATAGTGTTGAGCGTCAGGTAGAGCTTCGCCCCAAAGCGGTGGGCGTAGGCAAGAGCCTTTGCCACGTCGCAAAGCGAATTGCCCGCCGCCTCGCGCGCGCCGAATTTTTCAGCGCCCATGTACACAGCATCCGCGCCGTGGTTTACGGCGGCAATTGCCGCATCAAGATTTCCGGCAGGAGCAAGCAGTTCGGGTTTCAACGGAGTATGAATAAGTGAGCGCTATGATTTTTTCCTAAACAAAACGTCCGCAAAGTTACGATTAATTTTACCAGATTGGCAAACGCGCGGCGCATTACGCCAAATATCAGGCAAAGGCAAAACAGCGGAGCGGGAGATAGTCCAACTTATTGATTATTTTGCTACCTTTGCCGTTATTCATATAAAAACCGATAATCCAATGGAAGCATCACCCAAGCGGCTGCCTTACGGCATTTCCAACTTTGAGGATTTAATCGTCAAAAACTACGCCTACGTGGACAAAACGCGGTTTATTGCGCTGCTGGAGGATGAAAATAACCCCTACCAGTTCTTCATTCGTCCGCGAAAGTTTGGGAAGAGCCTGTTTTTTTCGCTCCTCTCCAGCTACTACGACGTCAACAAAGCCGACAAGTTCGAGCGGCTGTTCGGCAGCTTGTACATCGGCAAAAACCCCACGCCGGAGAAAAACACTTACGCCATAATGCTGTTCAACTTTTCGGGTATCAACACCACGACCAAGGATAACTTTACAACTTCTTTCTCCGATACGGTGCAAGGCTCGGTGTGCAACTTCATTGATACGTACCGCAACCTCTTCCCAAACGCCGACGATTTGCTGACGCAAATAACATCAAATTGCATGGGAATTGGCGCGCTGCGCATTGCCTACACCGCTGCACGGTCGGCAGGCGTGCCGCTTTTTGCCATTGTTGACGAGTACGACCACTTCGCAAACGACCTCATCGCCATGGGAGGAAACTTGGGGAAGGAAGTGTACAAGGCTATGGTGCAGGCTAACGGGCTGGTGCGAGACTTCTACGAAACGCTCAAAATCGGCACTTCCGACGTGATGAAGCGCATATTCATTACAGGCATTTCGCCCGTAATGCTCAACGACCTGACCAGCGGCTTCAACATTGCTACAAACCTTACGCTCGAAGAACAGTACAACGAAATGATGGGCTTCACGCAGGAGGAGGTGAACGCGCTGATGAAAGAAACCGGCGTAAATCCGGAGCTCATCAACGTCAATATGGAGCTGTACTACAACGGATACCTCTTTCACGACGAGGGCGAGCACCGGGTGTACAATCCATCCATGATACTGTTTTTCTTCAACCAGCTGCTAAAAACAAAAAAACCGCCCAGAAAGCTCATCGACGACAACCTCAAAACCGACTACGGGAGGCTTCAGCGGTTAGTTGAAAACGAAAACAACCGGAACAAGGTTATGCAGATTACAAAGGATAACGGCATTGTTTCGGAAATCATAAGCCAGTTCCCCCTCGACAGAATGTACAGCGACGAGTACTTTGTCTCCCTGCTGCTCTACATGGGGCTGCTCACCATCGACAAGTTTGAGGAGGGCGCGCACCACCTCAAAATTCCGAACTACTCCATCCAAACCCTTTACTGGGAGTACATCGTGAAAATTATCGCCGACATGAACAGGGAGGTAGTCATCGACACAAGCGCGCAGAACGCCGCCCTCAGGGAGCTGGCCTACAGGGGAAACCCCCACCTCTACGTGGAGTGCATAAGCAAGAACATTCTCCAGCGCCTCTCAAACAGGGATTTGGTGCACTTTGACGAAAAGTACATCAAAATAATGCTGCTCAACGGGCTATTCCAGAGCAACCTCTACATCCCCATCAGCGAAAAGGAGGTGGAGGGTGGGTACATCGACATATTTTTGCAGCGAAGCCCCCTCCTGCCCGACGTAAAGTACGAGTGGGTATGGGAGGTAAAGTACATCAAGGTGGAGGACGAGGCAAAGCTGCCCGAAAAACGCGCCGAAGCCGCCGCGCAGCTGGACAAGTACCGCAAGTCGGAGCGGTTTGCAGGGCGAGCTGACGTGAAGTTTGCTTCGCTCATATTCATCGGAAAAGACAGGTACGAGGTCAAGGAGCAAAGCTGACCCGCAAACGTAACGCATAGATTTTTTTTTGATTTTCAGATAAACATGGCAAAATACAAGTACCTGGTCATACGGTTCAGCTCCATTGGCGACATTGTGCTGACCTCGCCCGTGCTGCGGATGCTCAAAAAACGCCGCCCCGACGCGCATATTCACTTCGTTACCAAAAAAAAGTATGCGTCGCTTGTTGCGCACAACCCCTATGTGCACAAAGTGCACGTGCTCGAGGACAACTTGCCGGCGCTGATAAAGGAGCTGCGCGCCGAAAGGTTTGACTACATACTTGACCTGCACCACAACCTCCGCAGCTTTGTGGTAAAAAATGTGCTGGGCGAAAAGTCTTTTACCTTCGACAAGCTAAACTGGCGCAAATGGCTGCTGGTAAACTTTAAAATCAACATTTTGCCGCCGCTGCACATTGTGGACAGGTACCTCGAAACGCTGCGCGAGCTGCGCGTGAAAAAGGATACAAAGGGGCTGGATTTTTTCATCCCAAAGGAGGTTACGCTCCCCTCAAGCGTTGAAAAGGTAGCCGTGAAAGACGGCTTTGTTGCGCTTATCACGGGAGCGCAGCACGCGACAAAAAAAATCCCCGTGCTGAAAATGGTTAAGCTGTGCAGCATGATTACAGCGCCGGTAGTGCTGGTTGGCGGAGAGGAAGAATTTGAGCAGGGCAAGGAAATTGCCCGGATATGCCCCAACGTGCACAACGTTTGCGGAACTTTAAACATTCATCAGTCTGCGGTTTTGGTAGAGCGAGCTAAAGTGGTTATTGCGCACGACACGGGGTTGATGCACATTGCGGCGGCGTTCAAGAAAAACATTGTTTCCGTGTGGGGGAGTACGGTGCCGGAGTTTGGCATGTACCCCTACTTTGCGGGCGAAAAGTCAAAAATTTTTGAGGTAAAGAACCTCCGCTGCCGCCCCTGCTCCAAAATAGGCTTTGACGAATGTCCCAAAGGCCACTTTCGCTGCATGAACGACATTGACTACAGAAAAGTCGCCGACTACGTAAACGAGCTGGCGGCGACAAAGAAAGCGCCGTGAGTTTTTTCATATAATGCCTAACAAATAAATTACAACTTGCCGAAATACCTTTGCGCAAGTTGCGTAAAAAAATAAGGGCGAATGTACCGGGGGATGAACCCGGCGCTACTAAGGGTGATGCAAACCCCTATTTTCCAAAACCACCCTTAGTAGCGCAAAAAGTTGAGCAAACGCCTTGCCGAAATCCGCAAGTTTGCCGCCGGGCTTTGAATTTATTGTTGCCGGTATATTTCATAAAAATACAAGTTAAATTATCTAATATGCTCATTATGAAAAAGTTTATTGTTATTGTTACGCTCTTGGTACTGTTGGCGTTGACGCTTTTTATCTACTTCAAGTTCTTTTTTGTGTTTGGCGAAGGGGTAAAAAACGGCGAACTCAACTACGTGGTTTACAAGGGATACATTTTTAAAACCTACGAAGGCAAGCTCATTCAGCAGGGGTTTCGCTCGGAGGGTTCCGGAAAAATGGGCTCCAACGAGTTTGAATTTTCCGTTTCCGACAAAAAAATTGCCGAGCGGCTCATGCACGCCGGCGGCGAAGAGGTAGAGCTGCACTACAAGGAGTACAACCACGTCCTGCCGTGGCGCGGCTACAGCGTTTACGTGGTCGATAGCATTGTGTCCATTTCCAAAAAGCTGCGCCGGGAAGCCGCCCCGCCGCCGCTCGCGCTGTAGGGACGGGGAGCAATTTATCGCTTTCAACGCTCCGGAGCGCTACCTTCTGTACTTGTCATCGTCCTCCAGCATCTTGAGGTAGCTGACGTAGCGGCTTTGGCTAATGCCGCCGCTCTCTGCGGACTGCCGCACAGCGCACTCCGGCTCGTGCACGTGCGTGCAGCCGTTAAACCTGCACCCCCGCGAGGCGGCAAAAATTTCGGGAAAGTAGTGCGACAGCTCATTCCGGTCAATATCCACCAAGCCAAAACCTTTTATTCCGGGCGTATCAATCACGTAGCTGCCTTTTTCCACCTCCAGCATTTCGGAAAAAGTGGTAGTGTGCCGCCCCTTGTTGTGGTACTCCGAAATCTCGCCAACGCGCAGCCCAAGCTGGGGGTTCAGCGCGTTTATCAAGCTGGACTTGCCCACGCCGGAGTTGCCGGAAAATAGCGTTATTTTATTCGTCAGCAATGACCTTATAAGCGTTATATCATTTTTTACTTTAATAGACGTTTTCAGCGTTTGGTAGCCAATTGCGCCGTAAGCTTCCGCCAGCTGCGCCGCCGCTTGCAGACGCTCCTCATCGTACAGGTCTGCCTTGTTTACGATAATGCTGACCGGAATTTGGTACGCCTCCGCCGACGCCAGGAAGCGGTCGATAAACTCCATGCTCGTTCGCGGAAAATCAACCGTAATCACCAGAAAAGCCTGGTCAATGTTTGCCGCCACCACGTGCGCCTCCTTCGACAGGTTCGCCGCCCGGCGGATGATGTAGTTACGGCGGGGCAGCAGCGCCGTTACCACCGGCGCGTTGCCGGCCTCGTAGCGCACAGCGTCGCCCACCGCCAGCGGGTTGGTTGTGCGCACATCGTTCAGCCGCAGCTTTCCGCGAATCCTGCACTCGCACGCCTCGCCGGACAGCTTGTCCCGCACCGTGTAGAGGCTCCCGGCAGCTTTGACCACCAAGCCGATTTTTTTATTGTCCATAAATTTGTACCTTTGCCGCAAAGATAGCATAAATTCGCCTATCCTGCCGAAAAATAGCGCCGTACAGGGGAAATGACGGGAAAAAGGTATGCAAAATTACACTTAAGCGCACCGCCTCCGGTTTTTCCGGAGCAGGAGCATTTTTATTTTTTATGAAGCTAATTTCGTACAACGTAAACGGAGTCAGGGCTGCCATGAGCAAAGACCTGACGGGATGGCTCGGGGGAGCCAACGCCGATATTGTTTGCTTTCAGGAGCTCAAGGCCGTTCGCGAGCAAATTGACGAGGCGGCATTTCGCAGCTTGGGCTACGAACACCTCTACTGGCACTCTGCCGAAAAGAAAGGGTATAGCGGCACGGCGGTGCTGTGCAAGGCGAAACCCGACAACGTGCAATTCGGCATGGGTGTTGACGCTTACGACCGCGAGGGGCGCGTTATCCGCGCCGATTTCGGCGCGTTCACGCTCGTGTGCTCCTACTTCCCGTCGGGCGCCACCGGCAACGAGCGGCAGGCGTTTAAAATGCGCTATCTGGAAGATTTTACAAAGTACATCGTTGCGCTGCGCCGCGAAAAGCCCAACCTGCTCATCACGGGCGACCTCAACATTTGCCACAAGCCCATTGATATTAACCACCCCGAAAGGCACGAAACGGTATCGGGCTTTTTGCCCGAAGAGCGCGCGTGGTTCGACCGCTTTGTGGCGCTGGGCTTTGTGGATACGTTCCGCGTTTTTAACCGGGAGCCTGAGCAGTACAGCTGGTGGAGCTTCCGCTCCGGCGCCCGCAGCAAGAATCTCGGCTGGCGCATCGACTACTTTCTGTGCACGGAGTCGCTCAGAGCGTCGCTCCAAAGCGCAGAGATACACCCGTCGGCCGTTCACTCCGACCATTGCCCCGTTTCGGTGGAAATAAACGTTTAGAGGCGTTGTTGTTCTTCGCACGGTATGATTTTGCGCATTGTCCGCGCCAACCGACCCCGCCTCGATTGCCCGCAGGGGCAGCAATATCAATAGAAAAACAGCTGTCTTTTTTTCTTCAATTGCCCGCAGGGGATTGTATAGAAAATAGCGATGCTTTTAAAGCCCTGCGGGGAACCGTAAAGCGATACCGCGCCAAGTAGTATTTTGTATGCGGCATAACATATTTGCGCAGCATAGCTATAGGCGGAGCAGAACACGTAAGCGTGGTTGATTAGCTGTTGAGTGGGCAAAGAAAATTCAAGGTAATTTTTTTGAAATGCTACGGAAATATTACTTCACCCACTTGCAATTCTCCGGATTTCATATAATTTTGCAAAAAATATTTTTGTACGATGTCAGTAAACAAATTAATATTAGGCGATAACTTCGAAATTCTTAAGGCGATGGAGAGCGAAACGGTAGATTTAATCTACCTTGACCCACCGTTTTTCAGCAACCGGAATTACGAAGTAATCTGGGGAGACGAAGGCGAGGTGCGCAGCTTTCGAGACCGCTGGGCGGGCGGTATTGACCACTACATCACATGGCTCAAAGAGCGTGTTGTCGAAATGCACCGCGTGTTGAAGCCCACGGGGAGTATCTTTCTGCACTGCGATTGGCACGCCAATGCCTATATCAGGGTGGAAATTCTGGATAAGGTTTTTGGGGCAAGCAATTTCAGAAATGAGATTGTGTGGTGTTATAGGGGAGGCGGAGCGTCGAAAATGGATTTTGGGCGCAGACATGATACTATTTTTCGATATGGAAAAAGTCCGCAGCATATTTTTAACGCTGATGCAATAAGAATACCTTATCAGGCGGAAGGTATGGGACGAAAAGATGACGCAATGTGGGGAAAACACAAAGGGACTGATAAAGTATATAAGCCAAATCCTTTGGGAAAAATACCTGAAGACTGGTGGCTTATCAATGCGCTTAACGCAAATGACCCTGAGCGCATCGGGTACCCCACCCAAAAACCAACAGAGCTGCTCGAACGTATCATCAAATGCGCCAGCAACGAAGGCGACGTCGTTCTCGACCCTTTTGCCGGCGGCGGTACAACGGTTGCCGTAGCCGACAAGCTCAACAGAAAATGGATTGGTATAGACCAAAGCGTACAGGCCATAAAAGTTGCCGAGCTGCGCCTGCACCGGCAAACAGATCTGTTCACAAGTATTTACGCCAACTCCTACGCGCTACAGCTGCATAAATACGATTACGATACGCTTCGCCACGCCAATGCTTTTGAGTTTGAGAGCTGGATTGTTCACCAGCTTGGAGGAACAAGCAACACCAGGCAGCACGGCGACTTCGGCTTGGACGGCAAAATGCCCGACAATACCCCGATACAGGTAAAGCGTAGCGATAATATCGGACGCAACGTGATTGACAACTTTTTTGCGGCCGTTCAGCGCAGCGACAAAAAACTTTTTGCCAAAAATGTAGCCGAGAAAAAGCCCGTTGGATACATTATCGCCTTTTCGTTCGGCAAGGGCGCGGTGGAAGAAGCTGCACGGCTTAAGCTGAAAGAAAGCGTCACTATAGAGCTCGTTCCGGTTGATAAAATCGTACCGGTAGCAAAGAAGCCGGCAGTCACGGTGGAAGTAAACGAGTTGTCGCGCGACACAAAAGGCTTTCACGAAATAGAATTTATCGCCGTCGGGCAAAGCGAGGTTGGTATCGAATTTTACAGCTGGGATTTTGCGTACAACGCCGAAAAAGGGTTCCGCGCATCGGTCATTATAGACAGGGACGGCAAGCAACAGGCCAAGCTCAAAGCCGGATATCACAATATTGCCGTAAAAGTGGTGGACAATGACGGGCTTGAAGGGCTTGAGGTGATAAAATTGAAGGTGAACGGAATGGTGAGAGTAGAATAAAAAGGTTTGTTTAGATGAGAAAAACTATGTAAGAAGTCAACGATAAATAAAAACTTCAAAGAAAACCGATGCGTAGATGCCTTTTGTCCGCAATGCGGGCAATATTTATCGGTTAACTCGGTGTTACAGTTAAGGCAGTTCATAGTAGAAATTATTCCTCAAAGGTACAGATTCTGTTCGTGCAATCAAAAATTCGTAATTGCAGGTTTTACGCACGCAGTTTGCCCTTACGGATTTGCCTTGTTTGATAATTTTTTTTCTGCCTTCAAAGCAAAGTACCCGTAAATACCAAAGCCAACGCTAAACGCGGCAACCACCATCATAATGTACGCTGAAATCATAATTAGTCCTCCTCTGAATAAACTTTTAATAATATTCCCATCGCTCAGAGCGTCGCTCCAAAGCGCAGAGATACACCCGTCGGCCGTTCACTCCGACCATTGCCCCGTTTCGGTGGAAATAAACGTTTAGAGGCTATATTTTGTTCCGTACGATTTTGTGCACGTCCGGTCAAACTCTACGATTGCCCTCAGGGTAATATGTAACTTCCAATAAACAATTACAATTATCCTCTGCTTGAAGGGCTGAAA
>JAITAP010000153.1 GCA_031284065.1 Prevotellaceae bacterium | reverse complement strand
ATTACACGGATTAACACGGATTTTTTATCCACGAATTACACGGATTATAAGGGATTGGCGAAAATTCGTGAGCAAAAAAGGCTTCGAGGGCAGCTGCCATTTTCCTACTCTGCCCTCATTGCCTCCACCGCCGTAATCCGGATAGCCTTACGCGCCGGAAAGTAGCCGGCCACCACGCCGGCCACCATCAGCACCAGCGTGGCGAGGAGGGCAATGTTTATGTCCACCGTAGGATTTTTCAGGATGTTCATGCTTTCGCCGCCGCCGCTACCGGCGGCTTCGAGCGCCATGTTAACCAGCTCCGAAACGCCTATGCCCAGCACCATGCCCACGTACCCAAACAGCCCCGTGATGAGCATCGACTCCAGCAGGATAAGGCGAAGGATGGAGGCGGGAGGCGCGCCCAGCGCCTTGCGTATGCCAAATTCTTTGGTGCGCTCGCGCACGGTGATGAGCATGATGTTGCTCACGCCCACCACGCCCGCCGTGAGCGTGCCTATGCCGATAATCCAAAGGAAAAGCGAAATGCCGTTGAAAATTGACATGGTTTGCAGGTAGTTTTCCATCTGGTTGTGAATACCCACAGCCCGCAGGTCGTCTGGGTTGAAGCGGTGCAGCTCGGCAAAGTTTTTGCGCAGCGCAGCGTTGAAGCGTTCGTTGTCCTCGCGCGTGTTCAGCCCGTCAACGGTAAAGCTCACCGAGTTTACGCCGTAACCCCTGTTGAAGAGCTGCTGCGCCGTAGAAAACGGGACGTACACCGTGTTGTCGTTACCCCAGCTGTTGTTGAGCTCGTAAATCCCCACCACCTGAAACATTGCGCCAAGTATTTTTACGTACTGCCCTATGGGGTTTTCCGTTTTAAACAGCGCCGTTTTCAGGCGATCGTTGATGAGCGCCACCTTTCGCCGCTCGCGCATGTCCACAGCGTTGATAAATCGTCCGCCGGGCTGCACGTCAATGTCGTCAATCTGCTGCAAGCCGGGGTACACGCCGCGCATTTGGCAGGAGGTAAACTCGCTGCGAAACGTAACAACGCCGCCTTTCCACAAATCCGCGCCAACGTTGCCGGCGTTGGGCACGCGCGTATTCACCATCTCAAAATCCTTGTTGTCGAGCCTTACTCTGCGCCCCATGGGGAGCCCCTGATGGGGAATGGATATGCGCCTGCCCCAAACCTCTACGGTGTTGGTTGCGCGGCCGGCAAAGCTGGATATTACGCCGTTCTTTAGCCCGTTGCCCGCCGAAAGCAGGATGATAAGCATAAAAATCCCCCACGCCACCGAAAAGCCGGTGAGGAACGTGCGCAGCTTGTTGGTGCGTATGGTATTAAATATTTCCTGCCAAAGGTCGAGGTCAAACACTTTCAGAAATTTAAAATTTTGAATCAGGCTTTGCTCGGGTCAAAAGTTTTCCCCAATAACGCCCTTTCCCTCCTCTATCGCCTCAATCACGCCATCCTTAATGCGGATAATCTTGTCGGTGGCGTCGGCTACGGCGCGTTCGTGGGTAACGATAATCATGGTCATCCGGTCGCTTTTATTTACGTCCCTGAGGATTTGCATCACCTCTCGGGAGGTTTGGCTGTCGAGCGCACCGGTGGGCTCGTCGGCCAAAATTATTTGCGGACGCGCAATGAGCGCCCGCGCAATGGCCACCCGCTGCTTTTGCCCGCCCGACAGCTCGCTTGGCATGTGCCTTGCCCAGTCGCGCAGCCCAAGCCTGTCGAGGTACTCCAGCGCCTGCTGGTTGCGCTTCTTGCGGCTAACGCCCTGATAAAACAGGGGCAGCGCTACGTTTTCCATCGCATTTTTGAAGGAAATGAGGTTGAACGATTGAAACACAAACCCAATCATGCGGTTGCGCAGCCCGGCGGCGCGTGATTCGCTCAGGTTTTTTATCAGCGTGCCGTTGAGGTAAAATTCGCCGGTATCGTAGGCGTCGAGTATGCCGAGAATGTTGAGCAGGGTAGATTTTCCGGAGCCGGACGCTCCCATGACAGACACAAACTCGCCCCGCGCTATGCTCAGGTCTATACCCTTGAGCACGTGTAGCGGTGCGCCGTTGTGGTAGGTTTTGTTAATGTTGCGTAGCGATATCATTTGCATGTGGGCGGGCTATCAAAATATTAGCTTGAGCGCAAAAGTAGTAAAAAATTGCACACAGACGAAATTTGTGTGCGGTAATTCTTGCCAATATTGCCCACGAGTTGGCGCGGGCGGGCTACATTCAGCTGCCGCAAAAAAAATCGCGGACGCTAACAACCATGCGCAGTATGGTTAGCAACGCCCGTTACGCTTACGCTACTCCAAGTCCAGCAGCTTTGCCGGATTTCGTTTTACCATCAGCGTAACATCTTCTTCGCTAACACCCATTTGTAGCATGGTTGCTATAAACTGCCGCATTCCCTCGGCAGGAGAAACGTCGGTAATTTGTCCAAAGTCAGTGGACAGTATTGTCCGGTCTGCCCCAATCAGGCGAATAGCCTCAACGTATTTTTCCGGCCTGTAAGAGCCGAGCAACGGCATACAGCAGCGGTAGCAATGCTCAATGAAAACCCCCATATCCGCCAAGTGTTGAATTTCGTCTAATGTATAGGGTTCCCAAAGCACGTCGGTTAAGGGGTGCGTTGCAACCATCTTGTCAATTCCCTGCCTTTTTGCCTCCTCAAAGAGTGCAAGGCTTTCAGGGTAGGACAAGTGCCCATTGCAGAGCGCCATATTGTATTGCTTTACAGCGGCCAGGATTCTTGGCACAATAGGCTTCAGCTTGCCGTCCGCTTCCAGAATAGCGATGCCCTTGCCTTCCCTGCCGGGGGTAGCGCTGCACGCAAATGCGGCGTCGGAAGTGGGAAACCAGATAACTTTTGCCCCCATTTTTGCGCTGTTTTCGACCGCTATAAGGGCGGATTCCCCAAGCCCTCCGGTAGTAGCGTCCTCAATGTTGATGCTGCCAAAAACGGCAATTTCCGGCAACGCTCTTTGAACAGCGTACGCGGTTTGGATTGTAGGAATATGGCTACTTTTCAGCACTATAGCCCGCATTCCGGCGTCTCTTGCCGCAAGCGCGGCCTGATAGCCGTCAAAACGACGGACAATGCCGGGGTCGGGGGCAAAGTGAATGTGCATATCGATACTGCCTTTCCAGCAACGATTTACCACATCCTCCGAAGGAGTTTTGTACGTAAAAAAATCCAGATATTTCATGTAATTTTTTTCTCCCGATTATTTTAGCAGCAAAGATACAACAAATTTCCCGCGCAAGCATATATTAAAACCTCTTGGGTGTATGTAGATTCAACATCTCAATGCAGCTTTATCATGCAAATATCGGAAGAAAATTTCTTTAGGTGCATAAAACTTTAAGTTTTCTCAGGTGCATACGGTTGATTTTATGCGGTATTTCTTTTATCTGACGCTCGCTAAAATCGTCGAAGTTCGCTTTTTTGGGGATGTACTGCCGGATGAGTTCACGGGATAAATGTACTTTTTTCATCGCAACGTAAAAGTAGAAATTTTTCCAACCCTTTTTCGAGGGTATGCCATCAAAGAAAGGTTTTACTTAAAGTTGCATTTGTTAGTTGAAATTACACTTTTGCGCAAGTAACATTCTCCGGCTACATTTCCCTTATTCTCAAAAGCGCCCTTAGCTGCGTTTTCCGGTCATTTATAAATTTTTAATACCCTTACAACTCATTTGTTTTAAACGTAATGGAAACGAGGTATGGCAACATGGAAGCGAGGACAGATTTTTCCGTTCCTGCGGGTGCAGGGGGGCGACCCTTGCGGTTGCCCTAACCGCACGCACACGGCAGGCGCAGGGGCGGTTCGCGAACCGCCCCTGCGCCATTGAAATGTTGAATCTACAATTACGGCGAGATCGGCTTGCCATTTCAAAAATAGTTGTAATTTTGCATTGTTACATAAAAAAGGAAAATTGCAAATGAGTTGGCGTTTACTATCACTATTTCAACCCCGCAAGTTGAGCTTTGGCGCTGGTGCGCTGGGGGTGTTTGCCGATGATTTTTTGGCTACGGGTTACAGCCGCCTTATTGTGCTCACGGCTCCGCCCATTGTGCCGCTTATCGACGCAACGCTTGGCAAGATGAGAGAAAAAGGCGTACATGTTACGCTTATTGATAGCGTAACGCGCGAGCCAACGGTCTCCGATTTGGAAAAGCTGTTGGCGCTTGCTGCTGAGGCTCGGGGCGACAGCGTGGTGGGAATCGGCGGCGGCAGCGTGCTTGATGCGGCAAAGCTGGTTGCCGCCACGCTGCGCAACCCACAGCCGGTAAGCGAGCTGTTTGGCATTGGCAAGCTCAAAAGCCGCAGCGCCTACCTTGCGTGTATCCCCACCACCTCGGGAACCGGAAGCGAGGCATCGCCCAACGCCATCCTGCTCGACGAAGCCGACAACATGAAGAAGGGCGTTGTTAGCCCGCTGCTTGTGCCCGACGCCGCCTACGTTGACCCGCTGCTCACGCTTGGGCTGCCGCCAAAGGTTACCGCCGAAACGGGGCTTGACGCGCTATGCCACTGCATAGAAGCGTACACCAACAAGTTTGCGCACCCGCTTGTTGATACGTACGCGCTGGAGGGTATTCGCTTACTTGTAAGAAATCTTCCGGTCGCCATAGCCGACGGGAAAAATATTGAGGCGCGTACAGCCCTTGCGCTCGGGAGCTTGTACGGCGGCTTGTGCCTGGGCCCCGTTAATACTTCGGCGGTGCACGCGCTATCGTATCCGCTGGGCGGGGAATTTCATATTGCGCACGGGTTGGCCAACGCCGTTTTGCTGCCCGAAGTGCTGGCATTCAACATGGACGCAAGCGCAAAAAGGCACGCCGAGGTTGCCGTTGCGCTGGGCGTTGAGCGTTCCGGCTCGGATTTGGAGATTGCGAAAAAAGGCGTTGAGCTGATACGCGGGCTGGTGCGCAGCTGCGGCATTCCGTCCAAGCTTTCCGACCTGGGGGTTGACATCTCCATGCTCGACAAGCTTTCCGAAATGGCAATGGGGGTGCAGCGGTTGCTCAAAAACAACCCAAAAGAGTTGGCGATAGAAGACGTAAAAAGTATTTACAGAAAAATGTTTTAAGCTGCAAAGAAAGTAAAACCTAAAATTAAAACCGCTATGGCAGGGCTATCAAAGCTAACGGAAGCAATCGCGAAGGGCAACCTCCCCGACGCAGTAGAGGCCGTAAAAACGGCAATTGCCGACAACGAGGCAGCGCAGGATATTATGAACAGCATGACGGCCGCAATGGATGACGTTGGCCGGCGTTTTGAGCAGGGAAAGGCTTTTGTTCCCGAGTTGCTCATGTCCGGACGCGCCATGAAGGGAGCGCTGGAGCACGTAAAGCCGCTGCTGGCGGGCAGCAAAACCTCCATGCGCGGCAAGGTGGTCATCGGAACGGTGAAGGGCGACCTGCACGACATTGGCAAAAACCTTGTGTCGTCAATGCTCGAGGGCAGCGGCTTTGAGATAGTGGATTTGGGAATAGACGTATCCACCGATAAGTTTTTGCTGGCGTTGCAGGAGCACAGCCCCGATATTTTGTGCATGTCGGCGCTGCTCACCACCACTATGACCAGCATGAAGGACGTTGTGGAGGCGGTGAAAAGCGCAGGGCTGCGCGACAAGGTGAAGATACTCGTTGGCGGCGCTCCCGTGAGCCAGTCTTTCTCCGACCAGATTGGCGCCGACGGCTACGGCGAAAACGCCAACTCCGCCGCTACGCTGGCAAAAATGTTGGTGCCCTAACTTTGCTTACGCTTAACTTTAGGAGATAAAGTATTATGAAAAAAAAGTATCAGGGAGTTGTTGTGCCTATGGTTACGCCGTTTACGGCTACCGGCAGGGTGGACGAGGCGGCGGTAGTGCGCATTTGCCAAAATTTTGCCGCGCACGGCGTATCTCCGCTGGCGCTTGGCATACGGGCGAATCGGCTTCCGTTTCTGCGGAAGAAAGCCGCAGGTTAGTCGCCGCCGTTGTGCGCGGCATTGGCGGAAAAGCGGCGATTTTTGCCGGCATTTCGGGGTGCTGCGTGCAGCAAAACATAGAAAATGCAAAGGCATACCTTGACCTTGGGGTAGATGTGATAGCGTCGGTTTTACCCTACTACTACGCGCTTGCTCCCGACCAGATGACGCGCTACTACGAGCAGCTGGCAGAGGCGATACCACGCCTGATGGTGTACAATATTCCGGCAACCACGCACATGTCCATACCGCTTGAGGTTATACGGAAGCTAAGCGACCACCCAAACATTTGCGGGCTAAAGGACTCGGAGCGCGACGCGCAGCGCATGGAGATGTGCGTGGAGATGTTTCGCGAGCGCGAAGATTTTTCATATTTTTTGGGGTATGCCGCGCTGTCGGCGGCGGCGCTCCGGCTGGGCGCAGACGGCATTGTGCCGAGCACGGGGAACTTTGTGCCGGAAATGTTCCGGCAGCTCTACGATTTTGCCGCTGCAAAAAAATTTGACGAGTGCGAACGCCTGCAAGCCGAAACCAACGAAATAGCGCAGCTTTATCAGGCCGGGCGCACGTTGGGGCAATCGCTGGCAGCCCTCAAAACCATGATGAGCTGCGCAGGTCTGTGCGAGCCCAACGTGCTGCCGCCGCTTGCCAACCTCACCGCCGCCGAGCGGCAGGCGGTGGTAAGGGCTACGAAACAAATTATGAAATTGTAGCGCCGTAAATTGCAATGCGGCATCTCAGCATTTCAAAATTCAGAATTTCTTTTGCTATCTTTGTCCCCGAAAACACTCAAAAAAATACGTTGGAACATCTCCGGTCTCCCATACTTCAGCACATTTCGCAGGTAGCGCAGCGGCAGGGCGTACGCGCCTTTGTGATTGGCGGCTACGTGCGCGATTTTTTTCTCCACCGCCCCTCAAAGGATATTGACGTGGTGGTGGAGGGCAGCGGCATTGCGCTCGCCGAGGCGCTGGCAAAGGAGCTGCACACGGGCGTTAGCGTCTTCAAGAGCTTTGGCACGGCAATGCTGCGCCACGGCGAGGTAGAGGTAGAGTTTGTGGGCGCTCGCAGGGAGTCGTACCGCGCCAACTCGCGCAAGCCTGTCGTCGAAGACGGAACGCTCGAGGAAGACCAGAAGCGTCGCGACTTCACCATCAACGCCATGGCGTTTAGCCTCAACGCGGAGGACTACGGGGCGCTGATAGACCCCTTTGGCGGCGTGCAGGACTTGCACGACCGGCGTATCCGCACCCCCCTCAACCCCGACGTTACGTACAGCGACGACCCGCTGCGCATGATGCGCGCCGTGCGCTTCGCCGCGCAGCTGGGCTTTGAGATAGACGGCAGCTCCCGAGAGGCCATACGCCGCAACCGCCGGCGCATGGCCGGCGAGGTGGTTTCGACGGAGCGCATCACCGACGAGCTGAACAAAATCATGGCTTGCCCCAGGCCGTCCGTCGGACTTTTCCTGCTGGACGAGCTGGAGCTGCTGGAGCTTGTCCTGCCGCAGCTTGTCCGCCTGAAAGGTGTTGAGGCGGTAGGGAATCAACAGCACAAGGATAATTTTTTGCATACGCTGCAAGTGCTGGACAACGTAGCCCAAAAGTCGGACAACCTGTGGCTGCGCTGGGCTGCCCTGCTGCACGACGTTGCCAAGCCGCAAACCAAGCGCTACGAGGAGGGGCACGGGTGGACGTTTCACGGGCATGAATTTTTGGGAGCAAAAATGACGCCCAAAATTTTTCAGGCGCTCAAGCTCCCGCTAAACGAAAAGATGAAGTACGTGCAGAAGCTGGTGGGGCTGCACCTGCGCCCCATTGTGCTTTCGCAGGAAGAGGTAACGGACTCGGCGGTGCGCCGCCTGCTCTTTGAAGCCGGCGACGACATAGACGACTTAATGCTGCTGTGCGAGGCGGATATTACCTCAAAGAATGAAGCTACCGTAAAGCGGCATCTGCAAAACTTTGCGCTCGTGCGCCAAAAGCTCAAGGAAATTGAGGAAAAAGACCGCGTGCGGAACTTCCAGCCCCCCATATCCGGCGAGCTCATCATGCGCACCTACAGCCTGCCGCCCTGCCGCGAGGTGGGCGTTATCAAGGAAGCCATCAAGGAGGCCATCCTCGACGGCATTATCCACAACGACTACGACGAGGCGTACCGGTACATGCAGGAAAAGGCGCGGGAGCTGGGCTACGCTTAGCCCTCCACTATCTCCATGCCGCGCAGTATTGCCTGCTCGTTCATTGGGATGAGGCTGTGCACGCGCTCGGGCAGGGATTTTTGGAGGCCTTTCACCACATTTTCCAGCTTCACGACGGGCTTTACCTTAAGGAACGCCCCGAGCACAATCATGTTGAAGACTTTGGCGTTGCCCATTTTTGCCGCCTCTTCGGCGGCGGCAACCCTGCATACCCTCACGTCCGCTCTGGCGGGCGGCGCGGTAATGCCGTTTGGGTCGTAGAGTAGCAAGCCGCCGCGCTTTACCGCAGCCTCAAACTTGTCGAGCGACTGCTGGTTGAGTATAATGGCCGTGTCGAACTCGTGCACAATGGGCGAGCTAATGCGGTCGTCGCTCAGGATAACGGTTACGTTGGCGGTGCCGCCGCGCATTTCGGGGCCGTAGCTGGGCATCCACGTTACCTCCTGATTTTGCATAATGCCCGAGTAGGCAAGTATCTTCCCCATCGACAGCACGCCCTGCCCGCCAAACCCGGCAATAATTATTTCTTCTTTCATCCGAATATTAAATTTACAGAATTGCAGAATTTTTACAGAATTTACATGCTGCGCCAACCGCGCGCTACTCGTCCTTCAGGTCTCCCAGCGGGTAGAAGGGCAGCATGTTTTCGGCCATCCACCTGTTGGCTTCGGTGGGCGATAGCTTCCAGCCGGAGCTGCACGTTGCCACAACCTCCACGAACGATGTTCCCTTGCCCGCGTAGGCCTTTTCGACAGCCTTTTTGAGCGCCCGCTTTGCCTGCCGCACCGCGCCCGGGGTGTGTACCGCCTGACGGGTTGCGTAGGAAACGCCCGGCAGCTGCGCCATGAGCTCCAGCGCCTTGAACGGGTAGCCGTTGAGGTCTGCCTGACGACCCTGCGGGGTGGTAGCCGTTTTCATTCCCAGCAGCGTGGTAGGCGCCATTTGCCCGCCCGTCATGCCGTAAATGCCGTTGTTGATAAAGATGATGGTGATATTTTCGCCGCGATTGCAGGCGTGCACGATTTCTGCCGTTCCAATGGCGGCGAGGTCTCCGTCGCCCTGATAGGCAAACACGTGCAGGTTGGGGTTTGTTCGCTTGATTCCGGTGGCCACCGCCGGGGCGCGTCCGTGCGCCGCCTCTACCCAGTCAATGTCGAGGTAGCTGTAGAGCATCACGGCGCAGCCCACCGGCGCAATGCCTACGGCTTTGTCCTGTATGCCCAAGTCGTCGATAACCTCCGCCAATATCTTGTGCACCGTCCCGTGGCTGCACCCCGGACAGTAGTGCATGGGCGCATCGGTGAGCGTTTTGCTCTTGGCGTACACAAGGTTTTCCGGCTTTATAATTTCTTCAGTATTCATCATAGCGTATATATTCTGTCTGCTTCGTTACTCGCAATTTGCCTTTAGCTTTTTCAGCGCCGCTACCACTTCGTTTGGCGAGTGGATAATGCCGCCGTTGCGCCCAAAGTGCGCCGTTGGCAGGCAATTTCCCACCGCCAGGCGTACATCCTCTATCATTTGCCCTGCGCTGAGCTCTACGCACAAAATTCCCTTAAGCTGCCCGGCTCGCGCCGCCATCGGCTTGCTCGGGAACGGGTAGAGCGTGATGGGCCGGAACAGCCCCGCCTTAACGCCTTCGGCGCGTAGCAGCTCCACCGCCTTTTGCCCAATGCGCGCCGATATGCCGTAGGCCGCTATGAGGTACTCTGCGTCGTCGCACAGCAGCTCCTCGTAGCGCACCTCCTTTTCCTGTATTTCGGCGTACTTGGCTTGCAGCTTTTGGTTGAACTTTTCGTGTATGGCGGGGTCGAGCTCCACAGAGGTGATGATGTTGCGGCTGCGGTGGCGCTTTCCGGTAACAGCCCAGCTCCCGACGGCTTTTTGTAGCTCCTCGTCTGTGCAGCGCGGGCGCGGGCTGTGCAGCTCCACCTTTTCCATCATTTGCCCAATAACGCCGTCGGCAAGTATCATTGCCGGATTGCGGTACTTGAAGGCGAGGTCGAACGCCAAAAAGACGAAATCGTGCATCTCCTGCACCGACGAAGGCGCCAGCACAATCAGGTGAAAGTCGCCGTGCCCGCCGCCTTTGGTCGCCATAAAGTAGTCGGCCTGCGAGGGCTGTATGGTACCCAGCCCGGGCCCTCCGCGCGACACGTTCACCACGAGGCACGGCAGCTCCGCGCCCGCAAGGTACGACAGCCCCTCTGCCATAAGGCTGACGCCGGGGCTTGACGACGAGGTCATGGCGCGCTTGCCCGCGCTTGCCGCGCCGTACACCATGTTGATAGACGCAATTTCGCTCTCGGCTTGCAGCGCCACCATGCCGGTGGTTTCCCAGGGGCGCAGCTCCATCAGCGTTTCCATCACCTCCGACTGGGGCGTTATGGGGTACCCGAAGTAAGCGTCGCAGCCGCAGCGTATGGCGGCCTCCGCAACAACCTCGTTGCCCTTCATCAAACGTAGCTCAGACATAATACTCAATTTGTTTTTATTTGTTCACTTGCGGCAACTTTCACCTTGTAAACGGCGATTACGCTATCGGGGCACACCAGCGCGCAGCTGGCGCAGCCCGTGCAGTCGTCGGGCCTGCACATGCAGGCGTAGCGGTAGCCTTTGCCGTTCACCTCCTGCGAAAGCGCTATGACCCCCGTGGGGCACGATACCACGCAAACCTCGCAGCCTTTGCACTTCTCAACATCTACTGCTATTGCTCCTCTTACTTTTGCCATAATTTTTTTTATAT
>JAITAP010000105.1 GCA_031284065.1 Prevotellaceae bacterium | reverse complement strand
GCTGCCTCCGCGCAGCCGCAAAACGATTTTACCCTGTGGTACGACCGCCCCGCCGAAAAATGGGTAGAGGCTATGCCGCTGGGCAACGGCCGGCTGGGCGCAATGCTTTACGGAAATCCGGCGCACGAGGAGCTTCAGCTCAACGAGGAAACGCTGTGGGCAGGCGCGCCAAACAACAACGCTAACCCCAAGGCAAAGGAGAGCCTGCCGCGCATTCGTCGGCTCATTTTCGACGGGAAGTACAGGGAGGCGCAGGCGGCCTGCGACAGCGCTATTCAGTCAAAAACAAACCACGGAATGCCCTACCAGCCTTTGGGCAGCTTGTGGCTTACGTTTGACGGGCACGATAATTTTTCCGATTACTACCGCGATTTGGACTTGGAGAGAGCTGTCGCTTCGGTCAGGTATAAAGTTGGCGACGTGGAGTTCAGGCGTGAGGTGATAACCTCGTTTGCGGCGCAGGTGACGGCAATCCGGTTGACGGCCTCAAAACCGGCGCAGCTGAATTTCTCAATGCAGCTAAGCAGCCCGCAGAGCTCCGCCATCAGGGTGCAGGGCGGCAATGCGCTGACGCTTGAGGGCGTTTCCGGAGACCACGAAGGGCTAAAGGGCGCGGTGAAATTTTACGCCGTAGCAAAAGTGCTGCTCGACGGCGGCTCTGCCACCTCCGGCAACGCGGCAGTGAGCGTAAAGAACGCTACTTCGGCAACCATTTTGCTGTCCGCCGCCACCAACTTCAACAGCTACAAGGATATTAGCGGAAACGCTGCCGCACGCGCCGAAGCCTTTTTGGAAAGTGCAGAGAAAAAAACTTTTGCAGCCTTGCTCGGCGAGCATGTGCAGGCATACCAAAAGTATTACGACCGCGTAAAATTTGACCTCGGAAAAACGGCGCAGGCAAAAAAGGCAACCGACGTCCGTATTCGGGAGTACGCCTCATCGAGCGACCCGCAGCTGGTGGCAACCTACTTTCAGTTTGGGCGCTACCTGCTCATCTGCTCTTCGCAGCCCGGCGGACAGCCCGCCAACCTGCAAGGCATTTGGAACTACCAAATGAATCCCCCGTGGGACAGCAAATATACGACCAACATCAACGCGGAGATGAACTACTGGCCTGCCGAAGCAACCGGCCTGAGCGAAATGCACGAGCCGCTTTTGCAGATGGTAAAGGAGCTCTCGGAGGCGGGACGGCAGAGCGCAAGCGCCATGTACGGTGCGCGGGGCTGGGCGTTCCACCATAATACCGACCTTTGGCGCGTTACCGGCGCCATAGACCACGCCGCCTCGGGCACGTGGCCAATGGGGGGAGCGTGGATGTGCCAGCACTTATGGGACCGCTACCTGTACTCGGGCGATAAAGATTTCCTGCGCAACGCCTACCCGCAGCTGAAAGGCGCAGCCGAATTTTTTCTGGACTTCCTGACGCCCGAGCCTGAGCACGGATGGCTGGTTGCCGCGCCGTCGGTATCGCCCGAAAATACGCCGAAAACGCTGCCGGTAAACGCTGAGGTTTTTGCCGGAAATACGATGGACAACCAGCTGATTTTCGACTTGTTTTGCAACGCCATACGCGCCGCCGAGTCGCTGGGCGTTGACGCGGATTTTGCGGCGCAGCTTGCGGAGGCTCGCGCAAAGCTCGCGCCCATGCAAATTGGGCAGCACAGCCAGCTGCAAGAGTGGATGCACGATTGGGACGACCCCAAAGACGAGCACCGGCACGTGTCGCACCTCTGGGGCTTGTACCCGGGCTACCAGATTTCGCCCTACCGCACTCCGCAGCTCTTTGAGGCGGCACGGCAATCGCTCCTCTACCGCGGGGATGTTTCCACCGGCTGGAGCATGGGGTGGAAAGTTTGCCTGTGGGCGCGCTTGCTGGACGGCAACCACGCCGCCAAGCTCATCGCCGACCAGCTCTCGCCCGTGCGCTCCGTTTCGCCGCGCAAGGAGAGCGGCGGAACATACCCCAACCTCTTCGACGCTCACCCGCCTTTTCAGATTGACGGCAACTTTGGCTGCACCGCCGGCGTTGCCGAAATGCTTGTGCAGAGCCACGACGGCGCTGTCCACCTGCTGCCCGCCCTGCCGGATGCGTGGCAAAGCGGAAAAATTTCGGGGCTACGCGCGCGCGGCGGATTTGAAATCGTGGAGCTGGAGTGGCGCAAAGGAACGCTGTCGAAAGTAACCGTCAAATCGACGCTGGGCGGCAACCTGCGGCTGCGCACGCATAGCCCGCTTACCCCGCAGGGTGCGGTGGCTGCGCAGGCAAAAGGAGAAAACCTCAACCCGCTCTTTGCGCTGCAAACCGTAAAGCCATTCCTTGCTTCGCCAAAGGCAACGCTGCGCACGCCCGCGCTCAAGCCATACGTTGAGTACGACGTAGCTACGGACGCAGGAAAAACGTACACATTTGTGCATGGCGAGTGAAAGATACTGTAATTTCAGCCAACAAATGCAGCTTTAGGTAAGAAAAAAACGTTCATCGAGGGCTATGTCCTCGATGAACGTTTAGGAAAAATTTCTACTTTTACGTTGCTATGAAAAAAGTACATTTACCCCGTGAGCAAAGGCACACAATTTCTTGCGATGCGTCGGCAGGCGCGTGCAAAAAAATGATGGCTGCGGCAACCGGCGGCGGCAAATCGGCGTATTCCCCTGCGGGGAACCGGAGCGAAAGCGCAGCCAATTGCTGCGAAAGCGCAGCCAATTGCCGTCGGCTTGTTAGTCCCGCAGGGACGTGTCCCTGCGGGACTTGCTGTCGTAAGTTTTATTATAGTAATGTGCTCTCGTTGCAACAAACTAAAGCTGCATTGAGGCGCTGAATCTACAATTCCCATAAAATAAAAAAAACTTTTGCGCATTAAAAAGAAATTCCTACCTTTGTGCCCGTAAATATTGCCTTCGGGGTGTAGCTCAGCCCGGTTAGAGTACGCGTCTGGGGGGCGTGTGGCCGCTGGTTCGAATCCAGTCACCCCGACCGAAGGCAGCCCCTGACAGCCAGCAATGGACGTCAGGGGCTATTTTTTTCAGCGGCTGCAAGCCGTTTTTTTGCGGCGTCGCAGCTTGTCCGTCCGAACGTACGCCGCTATTATCCGATAAAGTATGGCAAGTCCTGCCGAAGCTTATAGCGTACGCAGCCCCCAAGCGGCTTAGCTTGAGTAACCCCGCGCAAGCCGCAGGCACAGCACGGGGACGGGGGGCTGCCCAATTCTGTAAATCATTTTGCACGAGGAAGCTCTCACCTCAGCGCACCCTGCGCTCGGTGGTAATGGCCATACTTGCGGTTTTTATCAGGAAAACCCGCACGGGACGCTACACTTGCGCCATTGGCGGAAGCGAAAACGCCGCGCTGCTTTCGGGCGTCAACGTGAAGCGGGTAAAGGTAGCGGCGTACATGGCTGCCGGCGCGCTGTCGGCGGTTGCCGGCCTGCTGGTTACGGCGCGCCTCCACTCGGCGCAACCCGGCGCAGGCAGCGGCTACGAGCTCGATTCTATTGCAGCCGCAGCTACGGGGGTAACGCCGCTACGCTGTAGTGAATAGTATGAAAATAAAGCCACTACAAGGGAAATATGGGAAAAATATCGAGCCGTTTACCGGTATTTTTTTGCGCTATAAACTTTTTTTGTTAATCAATTTATGATTATTTAACTGAGAACTTCCGCTTTTTGGGCGAAAAAACCGAGCTAAAAAAGGTATTAGCTCTTGTAATACCAAAAAAATGGCTACCTTTGCAGCCCTGATTTTTCCAAAAGTTCATAACTTTTTCGCAAAGAAAGCGTAAAACAGGAGGAAGTAATTGGTTGTAAGCATTTGAAAGTTAGATAGATAATTCACAATAAAAACATTTGAGCAGCAATGCCAACAATTCAGCAGTTAGTAAGAAAAGGAAGAACGGAGCTGGTGCAAAAAAGTAAATCGCCAGCCTTGAGCTCGTGCCCGCAGCGTCGCGGCGTTTGCGTGCGTGTGTACACCACCACACCCAAAAAACCCAACTCGGCAATGCGCAAGGTTGCCCGCGTGAGGCTCACCAACCTTAAGGAGGTAAACGCCTACATACCCGGCGAGGGTCACAACCTGCAAGAGCACTCCATTGTGCTGGTGCGCGGCGGACGCGTGAAAGACCTTCCCGGCGTACGCTACCACTTGGTGCGCGGTTCGCTTGATGCTTCGGGCGTAGATGGTCGTCGGCAGAGCCGCTCGCGCTACGGAGCAAAACGTCCTAAAGCCGGAGCCGCCGCTCCCGCAAAGAAAAAGTAAACAATACAATAGCTGCAAAATAAAGTTAAAATGTAAAAACAGGGCGAGCTTAGCGCTGCCCCACGATTGAAAAAATGAGAAAAGCAAAGCCCAAAAAACGAATTCTACTTCCCGACCCCAAGTTCGGGGATACGCTGGTAACAAGGTTTGTGAACGACCTTATGAATGACGGAAAGAAGAGTATTGCCTACGGTATATTCTATGACGCAATAGAGATGGTAGGCGAGAAGGTGAAAGACGCAGAGAAGGCTCCGCTGGATATATGGAAAAAAGCGCTGGAAAATATTACGCCGTCCATAGAGGTAAAAAGCCGCCGAATAGGAGGCGCAAACTTTCAGGTGCCTACCGAAGTTCGCCCGGAGCGCAAAATTGCGCTTAGCGTAAAAAATATGATTAAGTATTCGCGCGCCCGCAACGGTAAATCAATGGCCGAAAAGCTGGCCGCCGAAATCGTTGCCGCTTACAACGAAGAAGGTGGCGCATTCAAGCGCAAGGAGGACATGCACAAAATGGCAGAGGCAAATAAGGCATTTGCACATTATAGATTTTAATTGCGAAAGGCAAAGAGATTAAGAGAAAATAGATGGCAAGAGATTTAACATATACGCGGAACATTGGTATCATGGCTCACATTGATGCGGGTAAAACCACAACGAGCGAGCGGATACTTTTTTATACGGGCAAAACGCATAAAATAGGCGAAGTCCACGAGGGCGCAGCCACTATGGACTGGATGGTGCAGGAGCAGGAGAGGGGCATCACCATTACCTCTGCGGCTACTACCACTTTCTGGAACTACGGCGGCAACACCTACCACATCAATCTGATAGATACACCCGGACACGTTGATTTCACGGTGGAGGTAGAGCGTTCGCTGCGCGTGCTCGACGGCACTATTGCGACGTTCTGCGCCGTAGGCGGCGTAGAGCCGCAGTCGGAAACCGTGTGGCGGCAAAGCGAAAAGTATCACGTGCCAAAAATTGCTTACGTGAACAAGATGGACCGTACCGGCGCAGACTTTTTCAACGTGGTAAAGGAAATACAGGAAAAGTTGGGGGCAAATCCGGTGCCGGTAACGCTTCCGATAGGAGCGGAGGATAAGTTTCTGGGCATTGTTGACCTCGTTTCAAACAAGGCGCTCGTTTACAACTCCGAGAGCAAAGAGCTCGTGAACTACGCCATTGAAGATATTCCTGCCGACATGGTTGCAGAGGCAGCCGAGTGGCGCGGCAAGCTCATTGAATCCATAGCGGAGTACAACGATGCGCTGCTCGAAAAATTCTTTGACAACCCCGACTCAATTACCGAAGCCGAAATTATAGAAACCATCCGCAAAGCCACCATTGGCATGTCCATTGTGCCGGTGATGTGCGGCGCTTCGTTCAAAAACAAGGGCGTGCAGTACCTTCTGGACGCTGTGGCACGCTACCTGCCAAGCCCGCTCGACAAGGGCGCGGTAACGGGAGTTGACCCCGATAATACCGAAAAAAGCTTTGAGCGCAAGCCCTCTTCGTCAGAGCCATTCTGCGGCTTGGCGTTTAAAATTGCTACAGACCCGTTTGTCGGTCGCCTTGCATTCGTTCGCGCCTACTCGGGTCGCCTCGATGCCGGCTCATACGTTTACAATCCCCGCTCGGGGAAGAAAGAGCGCATTTCGCGGCTCTACCAAATGCACTCCAACAAGCAAAATCCCATAGAATTTTTAGAGGCCGGCGATATTGGCGCCTGCGTGGGCTTCAAAGACCTCCGCACGGGCGATACCGTGTGCGACGAAAAAAATGCAATCGTGCTGGAGTCGATGACTTTCCCCGATCCAGTGATAGGCCTGGCCGTAGAGCCCAAAACGCAGAAGGATTTGGACAAGCTGGGCATAGCGCTCGGCAAGCTGGCAGAGGAAGACCCCACGTTCACCGTGAAGTCGGACGAAGAAACCGGGCAAACCGTTATCAGCGGCATGGGCGAGCTGCACCTCGAAATTATTGTTGACCGCCTCAAGCGCGAGTTTGGCGTGGAAATCAATCAGGGCGCACCGCAGGTGAACTACAAGGAGGCGCTGCGCGGCACGGTTGAGCACCGCGAGGTATTCAAAAAGCAAACCGGCGGGCGCGGTAAGTTTGCCGATATTATTGTGGAAATTGCCCCCACCGACGAAGGTCAAACCGGCTTGCAGTTTGTGGATATGGTGAAGGGCGGCAACATTCCGCGCGAGTTTATTCCGGCGGTAGAAAAAGGTTTCAGGTTGGCCATGAGCAACGGCGTGCTTGCCGGCTACGAGCTGCCCGCCATGAAGGTAACGCTCAAAGACGGCTCGTTCCACGCGGTGGACTCCGATTCGCTTTCGTTTGAAATATGCGCACGCGCGGCGTTCCGCCACGCCTGCCCCAAAGCCAACCCCGTAATCATGGAGCCTATCATGTCGCTGGAGGTGGTAACCCCCGAAGAGTACATGGGCGATATTATCGGCGACCTGAACAAGCGTCGCGGGCAAATTCAGAATATGGACTCCAAAGGCAACGCCCGCGTGATAAAGGCGAGCGTTCCGCTGTCGGAGCAGTTTGGGTACGTAACGGTGCTGCGCACGCTCAGCTCCGGCCGCGCAACCTCTACGATGGAGTTTTCGCACTACGCCGAAGTACCGGCCTCCCTCGCCAAGGAAATTATCGAAAAGGCGCAGGGTAAGAAAAAGTCTGATAAAGATTTGGACGAGTAGGAGTGATGGAAGAGCAAAACGCCTGCGTAGTCGCCAAGCAAATTGCGCACAGCTTGCTGCAAACAGGCGCAATCAAGCTCAGCCCCGCAAATCCGTTTACGTGGGTATCGGGGTGGAAGTCGCCAATTTACTGCGACAACCGCTGCACGCTGGGCGATGTGCAGGTGCGAAGCCAAATATGTGACGCCTTTGCAGATTTAGTGAGATCAAAATATCCCAATGCAGAAGTTATTGCAGGAGTTGCTACGGGTGCTATTGCACACGGAATGTTGGTTGCGGAAAAATTGAAGTTGCCGTTTGCCTACGTTAGGGAGAATCGCAAAGAGCATGGGCTAAAGAAAGTAGTGGAAGGCGCAGATGTGGCAGGGAAAAGGGTAGTGGTGGTGGAAGACCTCGTTTCAACAGGCAAAAGCAGCGTAAACGCTTTGGTACACCTGAAAGAGGAAAAGGCAAACGTGCTGGGGATGGTGGCGATTTTTACGTATGAGTTCGACGAGGCGCG
>JAITAP010000045.1 GCA_031284065.1 Prevotellaceae bacterium | reverse complement strand
GCTTGCAAGTAAAGATATGTAAATTCTGAAAATTTTGAAATTCTGTAAATTAAATCGCCACTTGAGTCCCTCTTGGTTGACGTAGCTTGCAAGTAAAGATATGTAAATTCTGAAAATTTTGAAATTCTGTAAATTAATTCGCCACTTGAGTCCCTCTTGGTTGACGTGGCTTGCAAGTAAAGATATGTAAATTCTGAAAATTTTGAAATTCTGTAAATTAATTCGCCACTTGAGTCCCTCATTTTTCATAGCGCGCCGGTACCTGTTTGCCAAAAAGTCGCACAACGCCATCAACATTATATCGCTGGTGAGCGCGGTGGGCGTGGCGGTGGGCGCGTTTGCGCTGGTGGTGGCGCTGTCGGTGTACAACGGGCTCGACAGCCTTATCACCTCGCTGTACAGCACGCTTTCGCCCGACCTCAAAATCACCGCCGTTGAGGGCAAGGTTTTCGACGCTCAACAGCCCAACTTTGCCGCCGTGAAGCGCGTTGAGGGCGTGGCTTTTTACTCCGAAGCGCTGGAGGAGAACGCCGCCCTTAAGTACAGCGACCGCCAGCACATTGCCACCGTGCGCGGCGTGGACGCGGTGTTTTTGCAGCGCTCCGGCGTTGCCGGCAGCATTGTTGACGGGGAGGCCGTCGTCAGGAAGGGCGACGTGGACATGGCGATTGTTGGCAAGGTGATTGCCGGGGCGCTCAACCTGCGCCCCAGCTTTTTCGACATGCTGTGGATATACTTTCCCAAGCGGGGGATGAGCTTGCAGGCGATTAGCCCGGAGGCGGCGCTTAACCGCGAGTACCTGAAGCCGTCGGGGATTTTTTCCATCGAAATGGACGCCGACTCCAAGTACGTGTTCGCGCCGCTGGACGTGGTGCAGCGCCTGCTGGGCTACGAGCGGGAGGTGTCGAGCGTGGAGCTGTACCTGCACCCGCGCGCCAACCCAAAAAGCGTAAAGGAAAAAGTGCAACAAATCTTGGGCAGCTCGCTCAGGGTGCAAACGCGCGAGGAGCAAAACGAGGTGCTTTTCCGCATGATGCAGGGCGAAAAGTGGGCAATATTCTTTATCCTTACCTTTGTGCTGCTGGTGGCGTCGTTCAACTCCATCGGCTCGCTCACCATGCTCATCATTGAGAAAAAGAAAGATGTGAAAATTCTGCACAGCCTTGGCGCGCAGGACAGCTTGGTGCGCCGCATTTTTATTTCGGAGGGCGTGATGATTTCCTTTCTGGGCTGTTTGACCGGCGTGGCGCTGGGGCTTGCGGCGTGCTACGTGCAGCTGCGCTTTAAGCTCATCCGGCTGAGCGGCAACTTTGTGGTTGACGCCTACCCCGTTAAGGTAAGCCCTGTGGACGTTGCGCTCGTGCTGCTTACCGTGATGCTCATCGGGTACGTCGCCGCCAACATTCCGGTGAGGTACTTGCTAAAGAAGAATTAGCCGGTCAGGTAGCCGCTTCAGGCGTCAGCAACGGCGATTTCGGCGGCCTTACGCTCTCCGTTGACGGCTACGCGCGTTTCGTCGGCAAGCACGTTATACAGGAAGAAGTCGTTTGTTAGGGCGCTGACGGTAAGAGCCTCATTTTCTTTTTTCGGATGGGGTATTTCTTTCTGCCCCGTTATCAGCGTTTTCAGCACTTCGTTGCTGCTGTAGTGAAACGTCGTTTCAGGAAAAATAGCTGTCCAGTGGTCTTCAAGAGCTGTTATGTCAATTGGGTTGGTGGATATGAGCGAGCCTTTGTGGATACGCAGCTGGAGCTGGCGCCAGTCTTTTTCGTCAATCGGCGGCTTGCCGAGGCAGGAGCGCAGGTAGTTCAGGATTTCTTTTGAGGCGTCAATGTACGTCAAGCTATTGTCCCTGCCGGTCAGGGCATATTCTTCCTTGTCGGCAGCTTTTTTTGCGTACCACTGGTAGCGCACGCCGCTTTCGTCCGGCGCTGAATTTAGGTTGACGTGCCCAACGTGGGGGAGCAGCTTGTACTCCTTGGGTTCGTATTTGTCAGTAATATTTTCCTGCGTGCAGTCATCCGTTACGGACGACAGGCAGGTTTCATTTGACCAGTGTTCGTAGCCCATAAATGATTGATGGGCGTACGTGTCGGCAAAAGTGTGCAGAAGCATGGCTATCCGCAGCAAGTTTTTATGCCTGTTGGCAGCGTCGCCTGACAAGAATTGCGTCCGCGCGTTCGCCAGCAGGCCGGTAATCAGCGAAGGCGTGTCCATGCGCGCCACCTGAACGCGCCAATCGTCTTTGTTGGGCAAATCTTTGATGCACTTTACCGGAATAAAATGAAACGGCGTAACAATCCACTTCTGGCGCGCCTTTAGCATCAGCAATACCATATCGAACCAGCTGACAAAGCCGGTTGTAACAGGCGATACAAAGGCATAGCCAAAAATTTCTCCGGAAATCAAGTATTTGGCAAAATCGGGCACCTCTTCTTTTTTGCAGCATAAGTCCCGCTCTTTATCATAATCATCAATAAATTGCGAAAAGTTAGCGATAAATTGCGCCTCGTTTTCCTCAAAGCCGGCTTCGAAAGCAAGGGCTTTTACGGTAAAGTAGTGAAAATTTAGATTCATGGTTTTAAGCGTTACAGTTCATTTTTTATTTTTGCGCAGCTATAGCCCGTTAGAGCGTTGCTGAAAATCTATTACAAATTTAGAAACAAATTTCAGCAATAACACGCTACTTCTGGAGTGATATTTCCACCTGCCTGCTTGTTAGCATGTTACAGCCATAAGTTTAGCATTGTTTAATATTCTATAAGCGGCTGCGGCATGTTTTTGTTGCGTAATACGTATAAAAAAATTAGTGAAATTCGCGTACGCCCGGGCAAAAAAGCTTCGGGGGGCAGCGGCTACAAGCCTGAAGCTGTAGCTATCTATCAGAAAAGCCATGCAGGTCGCCATGCGCGTGATTTTCGGGTTACGCTCCGGCGGTAAAAACCTTGTCCGGAATTTTCCGGAGGAAGAAATTTTTTCGCTGCGCAGGCTTGTAAATCCGGAATTTTTCACGTAAGTTTGCCGCCATTGTGCGTCGGCGTATTTTTGCGGCGGCGACGGGCGGGAGCGGAGGCAGCGGGAAGAGACAGGGCGAGAGGCAACGGAAGAGGGTGAGAGGAGTAGCGGGGCAATGCCACCTGCGTTTTTGCAGCTATTTTCTACTTTTAATTCGCGTAATAATTAAATTTTTTATACTATAGAAAAATAAGTAAGCGATAACCATACTGAACAAAAAGCGTTAGCTTTATTCCGGCTTTCTGAAACTTAGACACTTTCACAAGCAACACAAGAGTAATTGTCAGACGCTCACGCTCCGGCGTGGGCTCAAGTGTTTGTGTTGCAAGGTAGTCTAAGACCTCAGAAAGCAGATAACGATACAGCCCACGCTTTTTGCTGCACCAAAACGGGCGTGACCATGAAAGAACAAATTCACATAGGCGGGCTTATAAAAGCCAAAATGGAAGAGGACGGACGCTCCGCCTCGTGGCTGGCTGAAAAGCTGCACTGCGACCGC
>JAITAP010000250.1 GCA_031284065.1 Prevotellaceae bacterium | reverse complement strand
AAAATCCCTACAAATGGGGATTGAACAGGAAATTTTACAAACAGCGAAATGCGTAAAGCCGCAAAAAATATTGAGAATAATAGCGCTTTGTTTTTAAAGGCTGGGGCGAAAAACATTTGCGACATTGCCTCCGCTTTGCGGAGACTTTCCCCGATGCCCAAATTGTCTACACACTGTGTAGACAATCAAGCTGGTCGCATTTGAGATTGATAATGTATATGGATGATCCCTTAAAGCGGGATTTTTATACGGAAATGGTAAAATTGGAACGCTGGAATTTTAGAGTGTTTCAGGAGCGCATAAACTCAATGCTTTACGAGAGAACTGCCATCAGCAAAAAGCCCGAAGAAACCATAAAACACGACTTGGAGCTGTTGAGGAACGAGCAGAAGCTAACGCCCGATTTAGTATTTCGCGATCCGTATTTTCTTGATTTTCTCGGATTAAGCGACAAGTATTCCGAAAAGGATTTGGAAACGGCAATAATAGTGGAGCTGCAAAATTTTATTACAGAACTCGGCAGCGATTTTGCTTTTATGGCTCGCCAAAAACGGATAAGCGTTGATAATGAAGATTACTATCTGGATTTGCTGTTTTTTCACAGGCGGCTGAAATCATTGGTTGCCATAGAGCTGAAGCTCGGTAAGTTTGAAGCCGCATATAAGGGGCAAATGGAGCTTTATCTGCGCTGGCTCGAAAAATATGAAAGGCAGGAAGGCGAAAATCCGCCGCTCGGACTTATTCTGTGCGCAGGCAAAAGCGAAGAGCATATTGAACTTTTGCAGCTGGAAAACAGCAATATAAAAATTGCCGATTACCTTACCGTTTTGCCTGACAAAAAATTGCTCGAACAAAAGTTGAGAATTGCTATTGAAATAGCAAAACGACGATTAGAAGACAAGAGCGATAAGTGATTGTGGCGCATGTGCGGAAGGGTGTTTGCAAGCCTGCGAGTGGACGATGACGGGAAAGGATAAGAGTTCAGTTTTGTCGGTTAGATTTGTTTCCTGCTTAATAAATTGCAGGAATACAGGTAATGGCATAATAAACAACTACGTATTCTTTAACCATTATATCATGCACAGGCAAGGCTAATACGCGGGACGGTAAATTATTTATGATATACTATTGCTGCTTTTTAATTTTGTACGCAAAGGTACAATAAAAAATCACTTCACATGGAAACAAAAAACCTCATATCAAAATACTTTACTACCTTTGTATCGCAGCTCCGGAAAGGCGCTCTCTCGAGTATTAAAAAATGTATTTAATCATGTCAGACGCAATAAAAAACAACATTAAAAACCTTGCTGTAGAAAGCAACTTATATGAATTTTCGCGAGAGTTAATCATCAACTCACACAAAATTGTGTATCAAACCGCCAATTTTCAAATGGTGGAAACCTATTGGCGAATTGGCGAAAAGATTGTCGAAACGCAGGGCGGCGAAATGTATGCAAAATACGGCGAAAATCTTTTGAAAGAAGTTTCGGCACGCTTGACTGCCGAATTTGGAAAAGGGTTTACCGTAAGAAATTTATGGGCAATGCGGCAGTTTTATATTCAATTTCCAATTCTGCACGCACTGCGTGCAGAATTGAGCTGGACGCACTACCGCTCTTTAATTCGCGTCGAGAACCCCAAAGCAAGAGAAGTTTACATGACCGAGGCCGCCGACAACACTTGGAGTACCCGGTTTCTTGACGAGCAGGTGGATAAGCATTTCTACGAAAGATTGATTGCCTCACACAAAGAGGCCGTAAATGAGCTGAATGAAAAAGCCCTGCTTACCATAAATCCGCAGGATTATATTCTCAAAGACCCGCTATTGCTTGATTATTATGGGCTGAAAGACAGCACAAAATACAGGGAAAGCGACATTGAACAGCTAATCATTGATAATCTGCAAAAATTTTTACTCGAGTTGGGTAGAGGATTTTCGTTTGTAGCCCGGCAACAGCGAATTAATACGGAGCTTTCGCACTACTTCATTGATTTGGTTTTCTACAACTACATTCTGAAATGCTTTGTGCTGATTGACTTGAAAATCGGAAAGCTCACGCATCAGGACGTAGGGCAAATGGATATGTATGTCAGAATGTACAACAAGTTGAAGTGTACCGAAGGCGACAACCCGACAATCGGCATTATTCTTTGCGAAGAAAAAGACTATGCAGAAGTAAAATTCTCTGTTTTGGCCGACAACGAGCAGCTTTTTGCCACAAAATACAAGCTTTACATGCCAACCGAAGAAGAGTTGAGCAAGGAAATGACACAAATCCGCTCTTCGATGAGCAGTAGTGATTAGCAACGCACGCTGACTTTGTTGCAACGAATAATAGCTCATGTTATGCAGGTTTATAATTTTTGATGGATTGCAATTGTTCTCAATTCCCCGTAGGGGAACAGGAGCGAAGCGGAGTTCGGCGCAGCCAACAGGGACGTAGCTAATTGGAAATATTTATTAGACTTTACGTAATAGTTGGCTTGTTATTCGTTGCAACAAAGTCTCTTTGCGGCATGAAATCAGCACAGCCATACTGAGCTTAAAGAAGCGAAAACTCAATGCGGCTAACGGTTTGGATTATCTCAAAGGGTAGCTGCACGGGGTTTCGTTGACATAGAATTTTTATCCGGCTGTGCGTAATTCGGAAATTTTCATGTAAATTTGCACGGCGCTAAAAGTTAAGCGGCATAGTATTATCCATTGAAAAACTATTACCCATTACGACAAAATGTGTGGAATTGTAGGAATGTTTGAAATCGTCTCAAGCCCCGAAGAATACAGGGCGCGAGTGCTGAAGATGACGCAGAAAATTCGCCATCGTGGGCCCGACTGGTCGGGTATTTACTGTGGCGGGAGCGCTATTTTGGCGCACGAGCGTCTCGCGATTGTTGACCCCGAATCGGGGGGGCAGCCGCTTAAAAGCAAGGACGGGAAGCTGATTCTTTCGGTCAACGGCGAAATTTATAACCACCGGGAGCTCCGCGCAACGCTGGCGGGAAAGTACGAATTTCTCACCGGCTCGGACTGCGAGGTCATACTTGCGCTCTACCGCGAAAAGGGACCCAACTTTATTGAGGATTTGAACGGCATTTTTGCCTTTGCCCTGTACGACGTTGAGAAAGACGTTTTCCTGATTGCCCGCGACCACATTGGGATTGTCCCGCTCTACCAGGGCTGGGACGACAACGGGCGCTACTTTGTTGCCTCGGAGCTGAAAGCCCTTGAGGGCGTTTGCACCACCATTCAAACATTTCGGCCGGGAGAAATTTTTTACAGCCCCGACGGAAAGCCTAAAAAGTGGTACCGCCGCGACTGGGAGTCGTATGAGGCGGTGGAGGATAACGTTTCGGATACGGCTGCGCTACGCGCTGCGCTGGAGAGCGCCGTGCAGCGCCAGCTTATGTCGGATGTGCCCTACGGGGTGCTGCTTTCGGGGGGGCTTGACTCTTCGATTATTTCGGCTATTGCGAAAAAATTTGCCGCCCGCCGCATCGAAGCCGACGGCGAAAACGCCGCGTGGTGGCCACAGCTGCACTCCTTTGCCGTGGGGCTTGAGGGTGCGCCGGACTTGATTGCGGCGCGCCGCGTGGCCGACCATATCAAAACCGTGCACCACGAAATTCACTACACCGTGCAGGAAGGCTTGGACGCCATACGGGATGTGATTTACTACCTCGAAACCTACGACGTTACCACCGTCCGCGCCTCCACGCCAATGTACCTGCTCGCGCGGGTAATCAAATCTATGGGCATTAAGATGGTGCTTTCGGGAGAAGGGGCAGACGAAATTTTTGGCGGCTACCTGTACTTCCACAAAGCGCCCAGCGCCCGGGCGCTGCACGAAGAAACGGTGCGGAAGCTGGGCAAGCTCTACCTGTACGACTGCCTCCGAGCTAACAAATCGCTGGCGGCATGGGGCGTAGAGGGGCGAGTGCCGTTCCTCGACAAGGAGTTTATGGACGTTGCCATGCGCCTGAACCCCGCCGACAAGATGGCAAAAGACGGGAAAATGGAAAAGTGGATTTTGCGCAAAGCGTGCGAAGACTTGCTGCCGGAAAGCGTAGCGTGGCGGCAAAAAGAGCAATTCTCCGACGGCGTGGGCTACGGCTGGATCGACAGCCTGAAAAAAGTTACCGCAGAGGCCGTCTCCGACGAGCAAATGCGCCGTAGCGACGAGCGATTTCCGGTAAACCCGCCGCAGAACAAGGAAGAATACTACTACCGCTCAATTTTTGAGGAACATTTTCCGTCGCAGCAGGCGGCGCAAACCGTACCATCCGTGCCCTCTGTGGCGTGCAGCACCCCCGAAGCGCTGGCGTGGGACGCCTCTTTCCAAAACCTGAACGACCCGTCGGGCCGCGCTGTGGGAAGCGTACACATACACGGGCTTTGAGCTGGGCAGGAGGGTAGAAATTGCGAGCTTCATTCCGATTTTCTCTGCGCCAACAGCGGCACAGAGGTTACACCGGAAGCGTAGAAGTGGCGGGAGATTCCTTAGCTGCGCCCGGAATGATGAAGGAGTGTGGGGATGACGGGGAAGGTGGGAATGGCAAAGGAGGAAATTGTCCCCTGACCACTCGATTTGAGTTAAATAGTAAATAATAAGCAGGGAAATACTGGCGTTTAACGCAAATTACGCTAAACCCGACCTCTAAAATTTGGATGGTAACGTAACCTTTGCCACCTTTGCATAAATTTTTTCAAATAGTTTTCCGTCAATTTTTAATGTGTGGTGAAATGAGAGCTCCTTACTATATATGTTGCAATGATGCGACGCCCAAAACGGCGGCAGCTGCGCC
>JAITAP010000202.1 GCA_031284065.1 Prevotellaceae bacterium | reverse complement strand
TCACAGTAGCCTGCTCAACAAGTTCCGGACGTTCGTCTCAATCCGCTCGTAGATGTTGTCGGAGTACGGCGCACCGTAGAACTTGTCGCCGGTGATGCGCTCAAACAGCTCCACGTAGCGGCTGCCGATGCTGTACACAATTTCGTCCGTCATTTCGGGGATGGGCTGCCCGGACTTGCCCTGAAAGTTATTTTCCATGAGCCATTCGCGCACAAACTCTTTCGAGAGCTGTCGCTGCGGCTCTCTTTTTTCAAAACGCTCAAGGTAGCCGTCGGCGTAGAAGTAGCGCGAGGAGTCGGGCGTGTGGATTTCGTCAATCAGGTATATTTCGTCGCCGCGCTTGCCAAACTCGTACTTGGTATCAACCAAGATAAGCCCGCGCAGCGCAGCAATCTCCGAGCCGCGCAGGAACAGCGCAAGCGCGCACCGCTCGAGCATCTTGTAATCGGCGGGGCTTACGATATTTCGCATCAAAATTTCTTCCTTAGATATGTTTTCGTCGTGCTGCCCTTGCTCCGCTTTGGTTGTAGGGGTGATGATGGGGATTGGGAATTTTTGGTTTTCGCGCATACCGTCGGGCAGCCTCACGCCGCACAGCTCGCGCACGCCGCTCTTGTAGGCGCGCCACGCGCTGCCGCAGAGGTAGCCGCGCACTATCATCTCCACCGCAAACGGGTTGCAGTAGTAGCCAACGGTTACCATCGGGTCGGGTGAGGCGATTTTCCAGCTGGGGCAAATGTCGCTCGTGGAATCCAGAAACTTCGACGCAATTTGGTTCAGTATTTGACCCTTGAACGGGATGCCTTTCGGCAGCACCACGTCGAACGCCGAAATGCGGTCGGTGGCTACCATCACCAGATACTTGCCGTCAATGGTATATACATCGCGAACTTTGCCTTTATAAAAGGCGGATTGCTTCGGAAATTGAAACTCTGTAGAGATTAGCGATTTCATGTTATGTAAAGTATTATAATTTGTTTCTAATAACGCATTATGCACACCGTATTGGCAGCTCGGAAGAAATAAAATTGCCCGGCGGTCAAGCTTTGCTGCGTAGCTTTTAGCTCGTAATTCCACTTGCGCAGCTTTTGCGGGCTGCCGTAAGCAAGAGGAAGGCAGCGCATTATTACAGCAATTTGCGACACAAAGGTAAAATAATTATTTCAGAGATGCAAACCCTGCCAAGCAGATGGCAAAAAATCAAATGTAGCCCAATCCCTAAAGGCAACGGTTGGTTTTATTAAGCGAGCTTTCAACGCCGCAAAAAATATTTCTGCAAAGCTGTTGGGGGATAAACAATTTTTTATATCTTTGCAGGCTCATTTTATTTACAAATTAATCAAATCGTTATGAACCATTACGAAACCGTTTTCATTTTAACTCCCGTTTTATCTGATGTTCAGGTAAAGGAAGCGGTTGACAAGTTCCGTGCAATCATTACGGACAACGGTGGGCAGATTGTCCACGAGGAGGATTGGGGACTAAAAAAATTGGCTTACCCCATCCAGAAAAAGTCAACTGCGTTTTACTCCATGATGGAGTTTCAGGCCGAAGGTACCCTTGTTGAGAAGCTGGAAACCGAATTTCGCCGCGATGAGCGGGTTATTCGCTTCCTCACCTTCAAGCTCGACAAATACGCCGTTGAGTACGCTATTAGACGCAGAAATAACCACCAAACCAAGAAGGAGGCATAACTATGGCAGGATACAACAACAACGAAGTCCGCTACCTGAACCCGGTGGCGGTTGAGGTGAAAAAGAAAAAGTACTGCCGCTTCAAAAAAGCCGGCATCAAGTACATTGACTACAAAGACCCCGAGTTTTTGAAGCGTTTTTTGAACGAACAGGGGAAAATTCTTCCCCGCCGCTTGACCGGAACCTCGCTGAAGTTTCAGCGAAAGGTATCGCAAGCCGTGAAGCGTGCACGCCACTTGGCGTTGCTGCCATACGTATCGGATTTAATGAAGTAACATTTTACACAGGAGGAAATAATAATATGGAAATAATTCTGAAGCAGGATGTTGCTAACTTAGGCAGTAAAGACGACATCGTAAAGGTAAAGAACGGCTACGCCAACAACTACCTTGTGCCATACGGCTACGCTACCATTGCCACCGTAACGGCAAAAAAGGAGCACGCCGAAACCCAGCGCCAGCGCGCGCATAAGTTCGAAAAAATTAAAGCCGACGCCGTTGCTCTTGCAGCCAAGCTCGAAGGACTTGCGCTGACAATTGGCGCTAAGGCAAGCTCTACCGGCAAAATTTTCGGCTCGGTTAATACCATCCAAATTTCGGAGGCGCTCAAAGTTAAAGGCTTCACCATTGACCGCAAGCAAATCACCATCAGCGATGAGCAAATCAAGGAGCTGGGCAAGTACAGCGCAGAGGTGAAGCTGCACCGCGACGTGAAGGTGAGGGTTGAATTTGATGTGGTAGAAGAGTAAGCATTCCGCCTTAACAAGGATAAAAAAAAACTCCGCGACGCAAAACGTCGCGGAGTTTTTTTTTATTTTTCCGGAATGTTTGCCAACTTTCGAGGCGGGTCAACCTCAAAACACGCAGGTGTAGCCTACCATAGCGTTGAAGCCGTAGGTGGGGTAGCTGTTGTAAACGTGGTAGCGCGAGGACATAATGTTGTTGAGGTGAATGAATATCGACGAGCTGTTGAAAAAGGAGTACGACGTTCCGAAATTCAGGTCCACCCCACGATTGCGCTTCACCTCTTTCCCTGCGAAGTCGAGCGCGGTGTAGCCGCCGTATATATTGAACGAGGCGTAAAGATTCAGCTTGTTCCAGAGGTTGTACGCTCCACTCAAGCGCATATCCAGCGCCGGACGGTTGTAGGGCTTCGCCAAATCATCCATGTTATAAGAGTCGTATCGCAGCGTGTACTTGAAATCCAACGCCCGCGTCGGCTGAAAGTCGAGGTCGCCGCTGAAGGTAAAACGCCTTACGTCGTCGTACTTTACGTCGAAGTAATTGCCAAGATAGCTGCCGAGAGAGATGGTATCCTGCGCCGTCAGGTAAAAAACCATATCGTTGATAAACGCGTACTCTACGCCCAGCTTGTAGCTGAACAGAGAGCCAAGCTTGCCTTTCACGCCTCCGGTGAGCGAAAAGGTGTTGCGCGAGCTGCGTATATCCGGCAGGGTATCGGGGGCGAGGTAGGGATTTTCGGTGGTGAGGCTTGCATACGTGTTAGCGTGATGCTTGCCGCTCATCTCCACGTAGGGCATAAATATGTTGTCAACCAAAAAAGCCGTGAAGCATAGCGAAGGGTAGAGGTATGTTTTCAGCGAGCCGCTCGCGTTGTCCAAAACGAGGCTGAGCCTTGCCGTTCCCTCCCACCAGTCTTTCCGCTCTTTGGCGTAAGGCTCTACGGAAACAATGGTATTGTTGTTTGCCGCAAGGCGCTCGTTGCGCAAATACACGTCGGTATTCACCGTCAGCCCGGCGGTAATGTCAGGTCTCAGCTCTTTGCTTGCGTAGAGGGCAAACCGGAGAGCGTCTTCCGCCTGCAACGACTTGCTGCGGTAGTCGTAAAAGCTGAACTGCGCCCCGTACGCCCACGTGCTATCCGGTAGCCCTGCGCTCTTGTACTCCAAGTTCAGGTGCGTATGGTTGAAGCGCTGCCTGACGCTGTCCTCCGGCAGCGCCTTGTAGCGCTCCAGCCGGAAAGTATCGGCGTCGTAGCCGTAGAAGCGCACGGCGTGCTGCCTAAAGCCCGCGTTGCCGCTCAACAGCGCACGCTTAAAGCTGTACTGCGCCGCAGCGCCTGTTTCGTTGCGCATGTCTCTTGTGGGGACTTTTTCTCCGGCCTCATTCTTTACATCGCCGTAGTTGCCGTAGTGGTTGGCGTAAATATCCCACAAAAATTTGTTGCTGCGCTCGCTTCCGACGTACGCATCGAGCAAGGTGGAGAGCTTTACGCCCAAGCCCAGCCGCAGGTATGCGCGTATTTCATCGCTATCCTCATAATGTTCGCGCTGCACCCGCGCAGGAGAAAGCGGATTGAGCAGGTAGGCATTGGCTATAGGCTTTACCTGCCGCAAGGGGTAGGTGAACTTAACGTTCACTTTTGCCGTGTCGTCTATGCGCGGTATGGGGGAGATTTTGTAGGCGTCAAGAAGCGTAGGGTCGTACGCACGCTGCACCTCTACCGTTTTGGTCAAGGGGTCTTCCTGCGCGGCAAGGTTTGTTGACTGGGCTGCAAGTGCCAGTATGGGTAACAAAAATCTTTTCATGAGTTGTCTTATGCCATTATGCTTGTTTTGCATATTTCTACTTCTTATAAATATTTACTGCAAGGGAATATCTACGGGAGTACCCAGCTTTGCGCTTTCCTCTTTTTGCTTTTCCTCTGTCATAATTCGCTCCATTCTGTGCGCAACTTCGGCAATAACGCCGTCGTCATCTACCTTGTATCCGTCCAGAATACTCTCATAGGTGGCTTTCGCCTGAAACGCATCGTTGCGCTTCACGTACACGTCCCCCAAAATGATAAAGCTCTTAGCCATCCAATGCTGGTGCGGCGTTCCGCTCTTTGAAAGGTTGAGCACTTCCTGCTCGGCTTCGTCCAGCTTACCGCTGTTGAACAACGCTTCTATCACCTTGTACTTGGCCTCTGCGCCCTCTTTGGTTCTCACATCTTGCGCCACCGACGTGTAATCTTCCAGCGCCTTGTCCGGAGCGCCCAGCTGCTCGTATGCTTTTGCCCTTTTGAAGTGCGCTTCGCGAATAATTTCCTGCGGGAGGTTATCGACGGACAAAAGCGCGGCTGCATCGGAGGTAACGTCAGCGAAGTCGGACGTTAAGTAGTCGGCTCTCAGCTTTCCCACCCGCGCTTCCACCAGCGTAGGCTTGCTGCTGGCCAGCGGTTGCAGGCGTTCGTAGTATTCCGCAGCCTTCGCGTTATTGCCCAGCTCAAACGCCCCTCTTGCCGCGCCCAGCAACGCCAGCTCGGTGTAGCTGTTTTTAGGGTTATTGATGACGAATACAAAGTGTGGCAATGCCTCCTCCAGCCTCCCTTGCTGGTAGAGGCAATCGCCCAGATAAAAGTTTGCGTCGAGGGAGAACGCGCCGCCCGAAAATTCTTTCAGGTATTTTTGGAACAAATCGGTAGATTTTTCGCAATTGCCGGACATGTACGCGCGTTCGGCAACAACAAAGGTCATCGAGTCCTTAACCGAAGGGTTAACGTTGACAAAATCTTTCAGCTCGGCAACGTACTTAAAGTAGCCGTCCACGTCGCCCATCTCCACGTAAATATTTTTTATCCCCATGAGTGCGCTGCGGGCTTCCGCCGTGCCGGAGAAATTTTTTATCACTCGCTTGTAGTAGTCCAGCGCCTGCCGCGAATCGTTTTTGTTTACGGAGATAAGCCCAAGCTCCAGCAACGTTTTGGCGTAGAACAAGCTTTCGGGGTGCTTGCTCAGCAGCTGCAAGTAAACATTCACCGCCTCGTCGTAGCGTTGTACCTGCACGTAGCACCGCCCTTTTTCGTACAGCGCGTAGTCGGCGTAAGGCGAAACGGGGGTAATGCCTATTACCACGTTCAGCAGCTCAATTTTTTTATCCTGATTGCCGAGCAACCCGTAGCACAACCCGCACTGCAAGGCGGCGTAGTCAACATCGGTAAGGGCAAGCTGCATCACGTTCCGGTAGCTCGCGACGGCGGCCTCGTATGAGCGCTGCATAAAGCTGCAATCGCCCACGCGGTTGTACACGTCGCACAGCACGGAGCCGGGCGTGCCGCTAAAGGCGATATACTTGCGAAACCACGTTTCGGCTTCGGCGTACTTGCGCTGCTTAAAAAAGCTGTACCCCAAGCTGTAGTGCGCCATCTTGTACTCCTCGTGCTGCATAATTCCCGCCGACAGCACTACCTCATTATAGAGCTTTTGCGCCAGCCCGTAATTATTCAGGCGGTACGCCACTTCGGCTTTCCAGTAGGTCGCAAGGGCGGCAAACGTAGCGTCGTGCGAGCTGTAGGTGAGCGACAGGTCAAACATGCTCATCGCCTCGCTGTAATCCTGATTTTGCAGCAGCTCTACGGCGCGGAAGTAGGCTACCTTTTGCATGGCGGCAAGCGCGTCGGCGTCGGGCTTGGCGATAGCTTGCAGCGAAGCCAGCGCCGCTTTGTAGTTTTTGGAGTAAACGTATGCCTGCATCAGGCACTTGTTGATTTCGTCGGAGCGGCGCGAGTTGGGGTACGCCGCAAGGTACATGTTGAGCGCCTCAATAGCGTCGTTAAAGGGGCCGCTGTTGAGCTCAAACATAAGCTTTGCGTAGCTGAAGAGCGCATCCTCCTTAATTTCGGGGAAGAAATCCATCTTGGAGGCTTGCAGGAATGAGCGTCCTGCATTTTGCTTGTCGCCCTGCTGCATGAACGCATCGGCAAGGTAGTAGTAGGCGCTTTGCGCCAGCGAATCATCCCCCACCACCAGCTGCTCAAACACGTCGGCGGCTTTGGGGTAATTTTTGTTTTGGTAGTAAATGTACCCCAGCAAATACTTGTCAAACCGCGTAAGCTCGGGCGAGGTCTCCGCAAATTTTTCTATGTAGGGCAACGCTTCGGCGTACTGCTTTTTGTAGTAGTACGCTTCGCCCACAATACGGGCAACTTCGGGAAGCCGCTTGCCCTTGACATTCTCTATAAACGCCACGCCCTCCTTTATCACCTTATCGTAGCTCTTTTGGTGGTGATAGATTTGCATAATGTAGTACGGCGCAAGCTTGGAAAAGACCTCGTCGTCGCGCAAGCTTTCAAAGCCCTTTAGGGCGACCACAAAGCGTTGCTGCTCGTAGGCAATGTGCGAGTAGTAGTAGGTGGCCACCGCAGCGTACTTGCTGCTGCCGTCCTTCACTATGGCAAAGAGCGAAGAGGCCTCGTCCGTGCGGTTGCTCACAAAGAGGCTGTACGCCTTTTTAAAAGCATACTCCTGATAGTCGTTATCGGAAAGTGCGCTTATTTCAAAGGCGTCGAACACGGCGTTTGCCTTTTCGTAGTCGCCTTCGCGAAAGTAGTACTTGGCAAGCAGGTATCGCGCGTCGTTCTGCCGCCCGCTCTGGGGATACTTTTCAATAAACTCCCTGATGAGCATTTCGGCAGTCGCGCTCCACTGCTCGTATGCGCACTCCAGAATGTAGTATTTGGCAGAAATGCGAAACACGTCATCGGGTTGCTCCGAGCGATTTTTGGCGATAGCCCGCTCAAATTCGGCTTGCGCCAATCCGTACATTTTTTTTTGGTAGAGCTCTATTGCCTTTCTGTACGTTTCGTTGGCGTCGCTCATGTTGCAGACGGTTTGCGCTGCAAGCGGAGCAAAAAATGTAAGCAGAAGCGCAAAAAGCCCTGCCTTTACACGCAAAAAGAGTGGGTGCATAGCCGTTATTTATACGTTGATTTAAACGTGTAAAGTTAACCGCTAAACGGCATTTCCTCACCATTAAGCACCTATTTTCTTGGTTAAAAATTCATAACCCCACCGAATTTTCGGATAAATGCGTACTTTTGTGCAACCAAACCCGTTAAACAATAATTTTTATGCTCGACGCCATCATTCAAGTAAAGGCCGTAGATATTTTTCAGGGAGCGAACCTCATTCTTAACGATGTTACGTTTGACGTTGAAAGGGGCGAATTTATTTACCTCGTAGGAAAAGTTGGCAGCGGAAAATCAAGCCTGATAAAGACGCTGAACGCAGAGCTCAAGATAAAGCGCGGCACGGCTTGGGTTGCGGGGTACAAGCTGCACAACATTAAGGAATCCCACATACCATTTTTGCGCCGGAAGGTAGGCGTAGTCTTTCAGGACTTTCAGCTGCTCATCGACCGTAACGTGTACGACAACCTCCTCTTTGTGCTTAAGGCTACCGGATGGACGGACAAAACCGAAATAAAAAAGCGTATTCAAAGCGTGCTGGAAAAGGTAAACTTGGCGCATAAAATCTACGAAATGCCGCACCAGCTCTCCGGCGGCGAGCAACAGCGCACCGTCATTGCCCGAGCCCTGCTCAACGACCCGGAGGTGATTTTGGCTGACGAACCTACCGGAAACCTCGACCCCGAAACGTCGGAGGACATCATGGGCGTGCTCAGCGAAATCAGCGGCAGCGGACGCTCCATCATCATGGCTACGCACAACCACACCCTGCTGCACCGCTTCCCCAAGCGCACTATCAAGTGTGAAAACGGACGGGTAACGGAAATCGCCGCACAGGATGAAATTGACTTGGCAATGCTGGAGGATTGAGAATTGAGAGTAACTTTGTTGCAACGAGAGCACATTATAAAATTCTGAATTTTGAATTTTGAATTTTGAATTGGCTGATGCCGGGCAAGCTTCGCAGGGACGACACTTCCGGAGACCTCACCCCGACCCTCTCCTTTGGAGAGGGTCGGGGTGAGGTCTGGGAGCGAGGTCTGGCAGGTCGCCTGCGTCTTTCATTCCGTAGGAATGAATCGCTCGGTAGAAAAGGCAAATACACCAATCGCAACACATTCCGTTAGGAATGTGCCCACAAATATTTCGGAGCCATTCCTACGGAATGTCGGGTTCGGTGGGAGGGATGCTTTTCTACCGAGCGTTCCATCCCTAACGGGATGGCGCTTGAGAATTGAGAATTGTTGCTTGCGCGGCGGGCAAGTCCCGCAGGGACGACACTTTATTAACCGTAGGCTTTAGCCTACGGTCAGCGATAGCCCCCTCCTCTTAAAGTCCCGCAGGGACGACACTTTGGGAGCGGCAGGCTTTAGCCCTGCGCTAATGACTACGCCCTTTCATGGCCTTGTATAGTGGGAGTTGCTTGCACCGAGCAAATAATAATTTTTAAACGAGCTTTAGTCGGTCAATAATATTTAACCATAATCACCCATTCGCCTATGTCATCGGAACAAAAAGGTTTTATTGCGGAAGTCAGGTCAAAAACCGGCGTTAACGTCAACCGCTGCTACCAGTGCGGCAAGTGCTCCGCCGGGTGTGCGCTGAACGAAAATATGGACTACCCGCCCAGCGTGGTGATGCGCCTGCTGCAAACCAACAGCGCAGAGAGCTACAACAAAATTCTGCATTCCCAAACCATCTGGCTATGCGTATCGTGCCAAAATTGCCTGACGCGCTGCCCCATGCAAATAGACATTCCGCAGCTAATGGACTACCTGCGGGTGCAGGCGCTGGAGAAAAAAACCGTAAGCAAAAAATCAAAAAAAATTGTCGCCTTCCATCGCGCCTTTCTCGACTCCGTCAGGTACACCGGAAGGCTTTACGAGATAGGGCTGGTTGCCGACTACAAGGTACGGACGTTTGACCTTTTGCAGGATTTGAACGTTGCGCCGCGCATGTTCCTGAAAGGCAAGCTGCCGCTGCTGCCGGAAATAGTGAAGAAGAGGATAAAATTTTAAATTTACAGCATTTACATGTTTACTCCTGCTTGCGGATTCTGAAAATCAGGAAATTCTGTAAATGTTTTTAAAGCTACTCACGTATGGAAATAGGATTCTATCCGGGCTGCTCGCTCAACGGTACTTCGTCGGAGTACGCCCAATCGACGCTTGCGCTGGTAAAGGCGTTCGGCATAACGCCCGTCGAAGTTAGCGACTGGAATTGCTGCGGGGCAACGGCAGCCCACAACCTCAACCATGAGCTGGCGGTGGCGTTGCCCGCGCGTGTACTCGCGCTCGCCGAAAAACAGGGGCTTACCGAGCTTCTGGCGCCCTGCGCCGCCTGCTACAACCGCCTGAGCGTAGCGCAGCACACGCTGAACGGCAACGAAACGCTACGAAACAGCATCTCCGAAATGCTGCAAATGCCGCTGTCCGGCAAGCTCCGTATCCTAAACGTAATGCAGCTCATTGCGCAGCACATTGCCGACAAGCTTCCCGAAAAAATCGTGAAACCGTTTGCGCGCAAGGTTGCCTGCTACTACGGCTGCCTGCTGGTGCGCCCGCACGACGTGCTGCAATTTGACCGCGTGGAAGACCCGCAGTCTATGGATAAGCTGATGGCGCAAATCGGCGCAACCGCGCTGGACTGGGGCTACAAAACGGAGTGCTGCGGCGCGGGCTTCTCCGTTTCGCGCACCGACGTGGTGGCAAGGCTATCGGGCAAAATCGTAAAGGACGCTTTGGATCGCGGCGCGGAGGCAATTATCGTGGCGTGCCCCATGTGCCAGTCCAACCTCGACATGCGCCGGCCGCACATAGACCGCTACCTCAAAATGAAAACCACCATCCCCGTAATGTACATCACGCAAGCTATTGGGCTGGCGGTGGGGCTAAGCCGCAAGGAGCTGGGGTTAGGGAAGCTGTTCGTAAAAGCGCCCGAGCCGGAGCTTGTGTGAAAATTTGATCGCAGGGTAAGCGAAGATTCGTGGAATTTTACGCGCTGCCTCTCACCCTTGCTTCGCTTCGTCATTCCTCATTTCGCCCGAAATAGCGAAGAAAACCGCCCCTGAAACACCTTAAAAGGCGCTCGGGGGCGGCTCATGTTCGCCTCAAACCCAGAAAACCGCGAACACATCAAAGAAAAATCAGGCAAGTTTTACTTAGTACTCCGGATTTTGCCCAAACTCTATTGGCGGTTACATCATTATTGGCGGAGCCAAGAAGCGTAGCGGAAACCTGCGGCGGCGTACGGGCGGCGTATGTGCGGTTCGCGAACCGCCCATACGTTAGGGATGTCGCGAACCGTTTTTGGCGCGTTGCGGCGGGAGAATTGCGGTTGTGAAAATATTGCTTTTTGGGCAATGTCGCACCGCAGGCTTACGCCGCAGGCCGCTGACCTGAGGCTATGAACGCTACCCTTTTTCAGGACGTGCGGAAACGATTTTTCCAGCTTCACCGGACAGTAGGGATTTTTTTATATCTTTACATGTCGAAAACATAAAACAAACGGCTCATGCAGCACATTTACGAAAATAACAGTAATCCGATGGATTTTTTTCAGCGCTATCCGCACAAGATAAAAGTTGTTGATTTGGAGCTTGATATAAAGACGCAAATGGAATATTTTGCCTTTCTTTCCGAAGCTTCGCAGGAGTATGGCAACGAAAATCCCACAAACGCTTTCAGGGAGCAGGCTTTTGATACCAGCGTACCTCTGAAAGAGCGCAAGCGCAAGCTGGCATGGCTCTCGTGCTCTGAGGAGGTAGAAGTCTTGCGCACGCTTGAGCAGTATGAGGAGAGTTGCCCCGAAGACGTGAAAGATTTTGTAACAATGTGCATCTATCAGTGCCGCACCGGCATTGAGTCGGCGTTGCTGGGCGAGCGACATGCGGTGGTGGTAAGCGGTATGGGCGGAAAAGATAACAGAATACGCTACTTTGCAGCGCTGGCAACCCTGTCGGGAGAGCCATGGAGCACAACAGAACAGCACTTGCTGCATGAAGAGCTGATGTTGACAAGCAAGGAATACGACGCAGTAGTTGAGATGCTGGAATTTTCGGGGAAGTACGCAAAAATGCTTCTGCTCACGCCAATCACCCTTTCGCCTGTTACGATAGTGCGAAAGGCAAAAAATGCCAGCAACGAGCTGGGCGTTTTCATAAGCCAGCAAGAGGTTATAACGAACATTTCGCTTCTGCCGGATGAAAAGCTGGATGGGATTTTTAGCGGAGAGGAATAACAACCAATCCTTTCGGGCTTCGGTAAAACCCCAAAATTATAGCTCAAGCTGGCAGAGCTGTTTGAGCGCGCGCTGCTACTTTTTTCCCAGCTCGTCAAAGTCAACGTCGGAGTAGCTCGCTCCTTCCTTGTGGCTGCCTCCGGGCGCTACGGCCGGAGCGTTGACCTCAATGTAATCCAGCGCCTCGCGCATACCCGCAAGAAATTTCTCAAAATCTTCCCTGTAAAGGAAAATTTTATGCTTCTCGTAGCTGAACCTGCCATCCCTGTCAATCTTTCTTTTGCTCTCGGTAATGGTAAGGTACTGCTCACCCTCGCGCGTGGCTTTCACGTCGAAAAAATAGGTGCGCTTTCCTGCTTTTACCGGCTTGGAGAATAGCTCCTCCGGTCTGTCGTCGTATTTTTCAAAATCATCCATGGCTATGTAAACATTTAGAGTTTTTGACCTCAAATTTAGTTTTGCAGGAGCAAAGATAGCAACTCAATGGTAAAAACGGCGCAGGTTGCCATATTTTTTAGCTAATAATTTTTGGCTTCCTGAGGCAGCTCCATGCAAAGTAAGGCTGCCAAAGCGACGTACATTACCAATCCTAAAAGTTTCTGCCCGGCGCCATGCTACCCCGCGAGCGTTCACGCAGCAAAATTCCGGATACTTTAGCGTAGCGCTCAAGATTCCAGAAAGTGCGCCGCCTGTAGCATATTTTACGGCGCAGCATAAAAAACGTGAATCTCATTTTTTGCTGTACCAATTACAGAGGCACAAACATACATGAAAATTAGGACATTTACAAATATATTTTGATGATTTTTTTGCAACGTAAGGACTTTGTTGCAATGAGAGTTTGAGAAAAAAAATTGAATTTTGAATTGGCTAACGCCGTGTAAGTCCCGCAGGACAACACTTGTTGTCGCCTCCAAAGTGTCGTCCCTGCGGGACTTGAGAGGAGAGCGCTATCGCAGACCGTAGGCTAAAGCCTACGGTTAATCAAGTGTCGTCCCTGCGGGACTTAAGAGGAGAGCGCTATCGCTGACCGCAGGCTAAAGCCTGCGGTTAATCAAGCGTCGTCCTGCGGGACTTGCTGTCGTAGGTTTTATAGACTTTGTTGCAACGAGAGCACATTATATAAAGCCTAATAAATATTTTCAATTAATTCCCCTACGGGGAACCGGAGCGAAGCGGAGCTCGGCGCAGCCAATTGGAGCGAAGCGGAGTTCGGCGCAGCCAAAATGCTTCATTTTTCGCGGGTTTAGCTCCCGATTCCGGCGGCGTAAGCCTTTGCGTCCAGCAGCCCGTGGAGCTCTGCGGCGTTGCTCACTTTTATCTTAACCAGCCATCCCTTGCCGTAGGGGTCTTGGTTTATCAGCTCGGGAGCGTCGCTCAACGCATCGTTCAGCTCCAAAATTTGGCCGCTAACGGGCATCAACAAATCCGAAACGGTTTTTACCGCCTCCACAGCGCCAAATATCTCGCCTTGTCCAAGTGTTTCGCCAACTGTACTCACGTCAACAAACACAATGTCGCCAAGCTGGCTTTGCGCGTAGTCGGTAATGCCAACGTATGCCGTGCCGTCGGCTTCAGCGCGAATCCATTCGTGGTCGCTGCTGTACTTTAAGTTTTCAGGGTTGCTCATAGTAATGCTAATAATTTAATGGTGTAATGGTAAATAATTATTCCTGATTCAATTCGTAATTCCTAAATTCTTCATCGAAAGCTGTATTCGCTTGCGTGCCGCGTCCACCTCAACGACGCGCACTTGCACGTGCTGGTGCAGCTTGACAACATCTGCGGGGTTGCTCACAAAATCGTCCGACAGCTGCGACACGTGTACCAGCCCGTCCTGCTTTATCCCAACGTCAACAAAGGCCCCAAAGTTGGTTATATTCGTTACAATTCCGGGTAAAATCATGCCCGGCTGCAAATCTTCCATGCTGTGCACATGCTGCGCAAACTCAAAAACTTTGGCTTGCTCGCGCGGGTCAAGCCCCGGCTTGGCAAGCTCCTTCATAATATCCACAAGCGTAGGAAGCCCTACCTTGTCGGATATATACTTTTGCAGCACAAGCTGACTTCTCAAATCTTCGCGCCGAAGCAAGTCGCCAACGGAGCATCCCAAGTCCTTTGCCATTTGCTCTACCACGTGGTAGTTTTCGGGGTGCACCGCGCTATTGTCAAGCGGATTTTTGGCGTTGCTGATGCGCAAGAAGCCGGCGCACTGCTCAAACGCCTTTGCCCCCAGGCGCGGCACTTCGCGAAGCTGGCTACGCGAGGTAAACGCCCCGTTTTCCTTGCGCCACGCCACCACGTGCTGCGCAAGCTGCGGCCCCATGCCCGATACGTAGGAGAGCAGGTGCTTGCTTGCCGTGTTGAGGTTCACGCCCACCATGTTCACGCAGCTCTCCACCGTTTGGTCGAGGCTGCGCTTGAGCTGCAGCTGGTTTACGTCATGCTGGTACTGCCCAACCCCAATGCTTTTGGGGTCAATTTTCACCAGCTCGGCAAGCGGGTCCATCAGGCGGCGGCCTATGGAGACGGAGCCGCGCACCGTTATATCGTACTCCGGAAATTCCTCGCGGGCTACCGGCGACGCAGAGTAGATAGAAGCGCCGTCCTCGCTCACGACAAACACCTGCACCTTGCGGTTGAGCTGCAAGTTTTTTACAAAAGCCTCCGTTTCCCGTCCGGCGGTGCCGTTACCGATGGCGATAGCGTCTATCCGGTACGCCTCCACCATTGTCGCCATTTTTTTTGACGCCGCAGCTTTTTCGCCCTGCGACGCTGCGTGAGGGTAAATGGTATCGTTGTGCCGGAGGTTGCCCCGCGCGTCAAGGCACACTACCTTGCAGCCCGTGCGAAATCCGGGGTCGATGGCGAGCACGCTTTTTTGTCCCAGCGGCGGCGCGAGCAGCAGCTGCCGCAGGTTTGCGGCAAATACGCGGATAGCTTCCTCATCGGCTTTTGCCTTGCTCAGGGCGGCAACCTCCGTCTCTATCGACGGCGACAGCAGGCGTTTGTAGCTGTCGGCTATGGCCGCCTTTACCTGCATGGCCGATTCGCTGTCGTTTTTTATGAACAATTTTTCCAGCGCTTCGATGGCTTTGGCCTGCGGCGGCGCAATGCTCACGCGCAGGAAACCCTCCGCCTCTCCGCGTCGCAGCGCCAGCGCTCTGTGCGACGGGCATTTTTGCAGCGGCTCGCTGAAGCTAAAGTAGTCGCGGTACTTTGCGCCATCTTCCTCCTTACCCTTGACAACCGTAGCGAAAATGTTCGCCTCCCGCTCAAACAGGCTCCGCACAAGGCGACGCGCGGGTTCGTTTTCGTTCACCCACTCGGCAATAATGTCGCGAGCGCCCTCCAGCGCCTCGTCGGTGTTTGCCACGCTGCCGACGGCGTATTTTTGCGCCAGCTTTGCCACTTCTACAAACGTTTGCCGCGACAGCTCTTCGGACAACGGCTCCAACCCTTTTTCGCGGGCAACGGCGGCGCGAGTTCTGCGCTTTGGGCGGTAGGGCAGGTAAATGTCCTCGAGGGTAGAAAGCACGTAGCACTCTGCAATGCGAGCGCGGAGCTCCTCCGTCAGCGCGCCCTGCTCTTCGATGGACTTTAGAATTGTTTCCTTGCGCTTTTCGACCTCCTGTAGCCGTGCCGCCTCGTTGAAGATAGCGGCAACCTGCACTTCGTCCAGACTGCCGGTCGCCTCCTTGCGGTAGCGGCTTATGAAGGGAATAGT